>VBOS01000054.1 GCA_005893185.1 Candidatus Eiseniibacteriota bacterium | reverse complement strand
TCGGACAGCCTGAAGGCGTCCCTCTACCTCCTCGGCTTCCCGAGTGTGAACACCCTGACCCTGCGCAAGCTGGGCAAGGACTCGGTCGATCTGGTCAACGATCACCTGGATCATTTCCACGTCCGCATCGACAAGGCGGGTCACGTGCTGGGCGTTCTGCCGATCTCGGGCACGGGGAAGTTCAGCGCGGATCGCGTCGAGAAGCTCGACGTGGACGCCTACGCGAGCGCGTTCATGGCGCGCGAGCAGGCAGGCGCGGGGCTGGGTGCGCTCTCGCCGCGCGACTCGGTCAAGGTCGTGGCGGGGGGTGCCGCGCTGTGGATCGACTACGGCCGGCCGGCCAAGCGCGGCCGCGTGGTCTTCGGCGACGTCGTGCCCTACGGCGAGGTGTGGCGGACGGGAGCCAACGCCGCGACCCAGTTCCGCAGCGACAAGGCGCTCGACTTCGGCGGCACGGTCGTGCCCGCGGGCTTCTACACGCTGTGGACCCTGCCGAGTCCCGCCGGCTGGAAGCTGATCGTCAACGGCGAGACGGGGCAGTGGGGCACCGCCCACAATGCGGCGAAGGACCTCTACACGATCGAGATGAAGATGAGCACGCTGCCGCAGGTGGTCGAGCGCTTCACCATCGGCGTGGACGCGACCGACCAGGGCGGCACGATCAACCTGGACTGGGACACGACCCGCACGTCCGCGACGTTCACGGTCCAGAAGTAGGCGAGCGGCGTCCGCCGACCGTCCGCCCGGCGCGAGAACCCGGTGTGGAGCCGGGCGAGGGTCGGGCGTAGACTGCCCGGCGGTCGCATTCCCGTTTCCACCTCCGTGCTTCCGTTGCTGCATCGTCCGCCAACGCCCCGAGGGCAACCCCGTGACGCCATTCCGTTCGCTCGCCCGCCTCGTCCTGCTCACCGTCCTCATTGCCGCGCCCGCGCTCGCGGCTGCGCCCGCAAAGAAGACGAAGTCGCATACCCCTAAGGAGACCAAGAAGACGGAGAAGACGGAGGCGCCGAAAGCCGAAAAGACGCCGAAGACGCTCTCCGATCAGTTCGAGGGCCTGCAGTTCCGCTGCATCGGACCCTATCGAGCCGGGCGCGTCACCGCCGTCACCGGCGTGCGCGGCAAGCCGCTGGTCTTCTACTTCGGAGCGTGCGGCGGCGGCGTGTGGCGGACGCAGGACGGCGGCTCCAACTGGGAGAACCTCTCCGACAAGTTCTTCAAGACCGGGTCGGTGGGGGCGATCGCGGTCGCCGAGTCCGATCCCAACGTGATCGTGGCCGGCATGGGTGAAGCGCCGATCCGCGGCAACCTCTCGTACGGCGACGGCGTCTACCGGAGCGTCGACGGCGGCTCGTCGTGGACGCGCGTCGGGCTCGAGGACGCCGGCCAGATCTCGCGCGTGCGGATCGACCCGCGCGACCCCGAGCGCTTCTACGTGGCGGTGCAAGGCCACGCTTGGGCGCCCAACCCGACGCGCGGCATCTACCGAACGCTGGACGGCGGCAAGACCTGGAAGCACGTGCTGGCGGTGAACGACAGCACAGGCGCATGCGACCTCGCGATGGATCCGAACAACCCGCGCATCCTGTACGCCGCTTTCTGGCAGGTGATCCGGCGGCCGTGGGAGCTGGTGAGCGGCGGCGCCGGCAGCGGCCTGTGGCGCACGACCGACGGCGGCGAGTCGTGGAAGAAGGTTCAGGAGGGGCTGCCCGAGAGCATCCTCGGCAAGATCACGGTGGCGGTGTCGGGACAGCCCGGGCGGGTGTGGGCGATGGTGGAGGCCGCGAAGGGCGGCGGTCTCTACCGCAGCGACGATCGCGGCGACAAGTGGACGCAAGTGAGCGACGACCACAGCATCCGGCAGCGGCCCTGGTACTTCGCCTGGATCTACACCGATCCCAAGGATCCCGAGCGCCTGTGGGCGCCCAACCTGCGGCTCTATCGCTCGTCCAACGGCGGAAAGAGCTTCGAGCCCGTCCCCGCGGTGTGGGATCACCACGACATGTGGATCGACCCCGACGACTCCAGCCGCATGATCATCGGCTGCGACGGCGGGGCCGCCGTGACCTACAACGGTGGCCGCACCTGGTCATCTGTGCACAACCAGCCGACCGCGCAGTTCTACCGCGTGGCGGTGGACGACCAATTCCCCTATCGGGTCTACGGCGCGCAGCAGGACAACTCCAGCATCTCGGTGCCGAGCGCATCGTACGATCAGGCGATCGGCGAGGCCGACTGGCTGATCGTGGGCGGCGGCGAGAGTGGGTACCACGCGCCCGACCCGCGCGATCCCGACCGGATCTACGGCGGGGAGTACGGCGGATCGATCATCCGCTGGGACCGCCGCCTCCAGGAGAGCCGCGACGTCACAGCCTCCACGCAGGTGGCGAGCGGCCGCGCCACCCGCGACCTCAAGTACCGGTTCCAGTGGAACGCGCCGATCCTGGTCTCGCGTTGGGACTCGACCACCGTGTACCACGCAGCTCAGAAGCTGCTGCGGAGCCGCGACGAAGGCGAGACGTGGGAGGAGACCAGCCCCGACCTCACGCGCAACGACTCGGCCCACATGGGGCTCTCGGGCGGACCGATCACGCGCGACGTCACAGGCGTCGAGGTGTACTGCACGATCTTCGCGCTCGCCGAGTCGCCGCTCGAGCGCGGCGTGATGTGGGCCGGCAGCGACGACGGTCTGGTGCACGTGACGCGCGACGGGGGCAAGAACTGGCAGAACGTCACGCCCAAGGGCCTGCCCGAGTGGATCCAGATCAACTCGATCGAGGTATCGCCCCACGAGAAGGGCGCAGCCTACGTGGCCGCCACGCGCTACAAGTTCGACGACTACAAGCCCTACCTCTACAAGACCCGCGATTACGGAAAGACCTGGACCCAGATCGTCTCAGGCATCCCCACCGGGGCATTCACCCGCGTGATCCGCGAGGACCCGGGCAGGCACGGCCTGCTGTTCGCCGGCACCGAGACCGGGCTCTACGTGTCGTTCGACGACGGCGGCGCGTGGACCGCCTGCAACTCAGGGCCGCTCGTTCTGGATCCTCGACGACCTGACCACGCTCAGGCTCTGGTCGCAGCCCGTCGCCCAGGAGCGCGCGCACCTGTTTCCGCCGCGGCCCGCCTACCGCACACGATTCGGCAGCGTCGATCCCGACGATCCCCCGCACAACGTGGGCCTCAACCCGCCCAACGGCGTGATCGTGGACTACTGGCTGAGCGAGAAGCCGAAGGAGAAGGACATCGTCCGCATCGACATCTTCTCGGGCGACTCGTTGCTCCGGGCTTTCACGAGCGAGAAGCCCGAGAAGCCCGCGACGCTCAGGGAGCAGGCCGAGCAGGCGGAGCGCGACCGCGACCGCGACAAGCCGCTCGAGCCCAAGGCGGGCGTCAACCGCTTCGTGTGGGACATGCGGATCTTCAAGCCCACGCTCGCCCCGAAATCGGTGTTCACCGAGGGCGACCGGAGCCCGCCACGCGTCGGCGCCGGGAAGTATCGCGTGCGGCTGAGGGTCGGAGCCTGGGCCG
>VBOS01000053.1 GCA_005893185.1 Candidatus Eiseniibacteriota bacterium | reverse complement strand
CCCGCAGTCGCTCGCCGACACGGCGCGGGTGCGGCGCTGGCGCGAGGATCTGGCCTTCGTCGTGGACCGCGTCACGACGATTCACCCGCGCCCCTTCGCCTTCTCATCTCGTGCCGCTTTCGATTCGGCAGCTGCCGCGATCGGTCAGCGCATCGCGACCACCGACGACCCCGGGCTGGCGGCGGACTGCATGCGGCTGGTCGCGTCTCTCGGCGACGGACACACGATCCTGATCGGGACGTTTCCCGCTCTGGGCTTCGATGCGGTTCTGCCGCTGTGGCTCAGACCCTGCGAAGACGGGCTCTACGTCGGCGCCGCCGGGCCGCCGTTCGCGCGGGCGGCCGGGGCGAAGGTGGTGAGCATCGGCGGGGTCGCACCGGACCAGGCGCATGATGCCGGCCCTGCTCAAGACGCTGGGCCTCGCCGCCGCGCGCGACCGGGTCACGATCGAGATCGAGCGACCCGACGGAAAGCGCGAGCAGCTCGCGGTTTCGGGCGGCCGACCGCCCGCGGGGTTCCCCGAAGCGTTCCTCGAGACCGAGCCCCGGGTCCCGGCCGGCTGGACCGGCGCGCGCCGCTTCCCCTCCGGTGGTCCGCCGCGCTGCGATCTGAACGAAGCGGATGCGTGGTGGCTCGAGTACCTGCAGGAGTATCGCGTGCTCTATCTGCGGATGCGGAGGGTGGACCCGGTCTCGGGCAAGCTCGCCTATTTCGAATTCTTTCGGAAGCTGTTTCGCATGATGGACGAACTGAAGCCGCGGGCGTTCGTGATCGACCTGCGCCACGACCACGGCGGGAACAATTCGATCCTCGATCCGCTGATCCGCGGCATCGTCGAGCGGCCGTGGATCGATCGCGACGGCGCGCTGTTCGCGATCGTGGACCGCGGAACGTTCTCCGCGGCCATGAACGCGGCCGTGTTCCTCGACAACCAGACCCGCGTGACGTTCGTCGGAGAGCCCACGGGCGGCCGCGTGAATCACTACGGCGACGCGCCCGAGCTTCATACGCCGAATCTCCGGCTCTTGCTCCAGGTCTCGACGGTCCCTTGGATGTCACGTTTCCCCACGGACGAGCGCAAATGGATCACTCCGGACCTGGCGGTGCGCTCGACGTTCGCCGACTGGAGCGATGGCCGGGATCGGGCGCTCGAAGCCGTGATCGACGTCGTGCTGCGGGGCTCGCTCGGCAGTCGCATCCTGGAGGCAGCGCGGGCGAACGGACTGCAAGCCGGGGCGGAGGCTCGCGATGCCTGGCGCCGCCAGTACCCGAATCCCTGGAATGAGGGCCTCGAGCGCCGGCCGCTACGGCTCGCCGGCGATCTCATGGATTCCGGCCAGGCGGCGGAGGCGGCCACCCTGTGCGAGGTGCTCGTCGGCCTGGACCCCGGCTCGTACCTGGCGTGGCGGACCCTGGGCGAGGCCCTGATCGCCCGCGAAGACAACGCGCACGCGGCGGACGCCCTGCGCCACGCCCTGGAGATCAATCCCCACGGCGAAACCGCGCGCATGATGCTCGAGCGGCTCGGCGAGAAGCCCTGAGCGGGAGCGGGCCGATGAAGCGGGCCGTCATGCCTGCGGTGGCGATGCTGCTGGTGGCGGCGACGTGCCTCGGCGCAGGCTGCGCTCGCCACGCGAGGACCTTCGATCCGGATTCGATCCCCGAGGCCTATCGCAGGCCGACCGGCGCGTTGATGTGGCCCGGAGCGACGCGCGCGTTCCTCGTGACGCCCGAGGGCGGTCTCTACAACGGCGAGTGGCGAGTGCGATTCGACGCCTCCGCCGGAGGCGCGGCAGCTGGCCCGCCGCGCGCGATCGCCGCGGAAGATCGCTGGCTTCCGGTGCTGCACTGGATGCGCCGTGCGGGGGACGTGCAGTTCGCTTTCGAAGCGGCCGCGCTCGGCTCGCCGCGCGACTCGAACCTCGTCGTCTCGCTCGAAGTCCGGGTGCTGAACGCCGGCGGCGCGCCGGTGAGCGCGCGGCTCGCGGCCCGCATCGAGCGTCCCGACTCCACTCCGGCATTCGTCGCGTTCGACGCTCCTCCCGGCCGGGACGCGCCGCTCTTCTGGGATGAAGCGGGCGTCGCGGCGGCCCACGCGTGGACCGACGCCCGTCCCGTGAGCGATGCGGAGCGCGAAGCGCACTGGACACTCCGTCCGGGCGAGCAGCGCGCGCTGCGCTTCGCGTTCCCCGCCTACCCGATGGAGAGCGCAGCGCTGCGCGCCTGGGTCCGCACCGTGAACGCGCGGCTCGCGGCCCGCATCGAGCGTCCCGACTCCACTCCGGCATTCGTCGCGTTCGACGCTCCTCCCGGCCGGGACGCGCCGCTCTTCTGGGATGGAGCGGGCGTCGCGACGGCCCACGCGTGGACCGACGCCGGTCCCGTGAGCGATGCGGAGCGCGAAGCGCACTGGACACTCCGCCCCGGCGAGCAGCGTGCGCTGCGCTTCGCGTTCCCCGCCTACCCGATGGAGAGCGTAGCGCTGCGCGCCTGGGTCCGCACCTCCCACCGCGATCGCGCAGCGGAGGCGCGGCGTTTCTGGACCGGCCTGCTCGGCGAGGGCATGCAGATCGCGCTCGGGGATCCGGAGGTCGAGCACGCGGTCGCGGCGGCCCGGGTCGTGCTGCTGTCCTGTCGCGAGCGTCGCGGCGAGCGCTGGCTGCCGATCGGCGGGCCCTTCCAGTATCGCGACATCTGGCTGCGCGACGGGGCGCGCGCCATCCAGGCCCTGGCGCTCAGCGGGCACACACGGGCGTCGCGCGAGCTGGCGCGCGGGATGCTCGGATTCCAATGGCCGCAGGGCGCGTTCCTGAGCCAGCGCGGGCAGCTCGACGGCACGGGGCAGGCGCTGTGGCTCATGGACCAGGCGCTCATGCGCCCCGCTCCCGATGACTCCGTGAGGCGCTTCGCAGCGGCCGCGCTCGAAGCATGGAAGTGGCTCGAGTGGCAGCGGGCGATGGGCCGCGAGTCGGGTGCACCGTTGGGGCTCATGATGCCGTACGGCGATCCCAACGACGCGGAGCTGACGCGCGCGCAACTGGTCGGAAACGACGTGTGGGCGCTCGCCGGCTACGGCGCGGCTGCCCGGCTGCTGCGGGCCGGCGGAGACGCGTCGGCCGCCGCCGAGGTCGAGGACTCACTCGCCCGCTATCACGCCGACTTCGAGCGCGCTCTCGAGCGCACGGGCAGGCCCGACCTGCCGCCCTCGTGGCAGCTCACAGGCCGTGACTGGGGGAACCTCGCGGCCGGCTATCCCTGCCGGATCCTGCCGCCCCGGCATCCGAGGCTCGTCGCCCTCGCGGATCGGGTGTGGGCCTCGGCGGGCGGCGCGGGCCTCGTGTGGTACGGGACTCCGGATTCGCTCCACTACTACCTCGGCGCCGATCTCGGCACGTGGGCGCTGCTCGCGGGGCGCAGGGCGCAGGCAGACAGCGTGCTCCAAGCGCTGCTGCACTGGCGGACGGCGAGCGGAGGAGCGGGAGAGCTGTTCACGCGGGACGGCGAGTTCGGCACGAACCTCCCGCCGCACGCCTCTTCGGCATCTGCGCTCGTCACCCTGGTGCGCAACTGCCTGGTGTTCGACGAGGGGGACACGCTGCGGCTCACGCTCGGGGCGCGCACGTCGTGGTGGCGCGGCGCGCGCATCGCGCGCGCCCCGACCCGCTGGGGAAACCTGGACCTCGAGTTCCGGCAGGAGGGCGCAGCCGCCGAGTGGCGATGGACCCCCGTGCCGGTCTGGTCGGTGCTCACGCTGCCGCCCGGCGCGCGCATGTCGGGCGCGCCGGCGCCGCCCCTCAAGGCCGGCACGTCGGATGGCGAAGTCATGGCGCCGCCCGGCACACGCAGCGCGCGCGTGACGCTCGCGGCCGGAAGCCGATGACGCGCGCGCTTCTCGCGGGGCTGGTCGTGGCGCTCGGGGCGTCTTTGGCTCGCGCGGAGTCTGCGTCCGACTCCTCGGCGTTCCGCGCAGCCGAAGCCCTGCCCCCGCCGCCGGCGACGAGCCTCGAGCAGGCCTATGCTGCAGCCTCGCGGCTCGTCGCGGCGCGGCGGCACACCGAGAGCCTGCCGTACTTCCGGCGCATGATCGAGCTGCTCCCGGAGGACGACTGGTCGCTGCGCCACGACTACGCGAACGCGCTCCAGGGCGCATCGATGGAGGGGCGAACGGTTCTCGGCTTGGCGGTCCGCTCCACCCGCTCGAGCTTCGAGAGCATCGAACTCATGCGGCGGGCGATGGCGGAGCTGGAGCGCGCGCAGCGGCTCGCGCGCTCCCCGCGCGCGGCCGCAACCGTGCACCTGGCGCGGGCGCGCCAGCTCGGCGCATGGGGGCTGCCGTGGAACGCGCTCTCGGAAGCCCGGGCGGCGGCCGCGGCGGATGGCTCGTGGGCGCAGGCGGCGCTGGCCCGGCGCCGGTGGACGCGCCGCATCTCGGGCCCGGACTTTTCGCCGGCGCCGGATGCGGATCGCGGCGCGTCCGCCGCGGGCGCGGCGCGTCCTTCGGCGCCGGGGTCGCGGGATCGCGGATCCGCGCGCGGGAGCCTTCGGCAGCGCGCGCTCCTCGGCGCGATCGCGGTCGTGCTCCTGCTCGGAGGTGCGCGCGCCGTGCTCATTCTGGTGCGGAGCCCGCGGCCGGCGGCCATCCCGCGGGCGCGGCCCGCCGCCGACCGCGCTGCTGGCATGAGCCTGGCCGAAGCCGCGACCGAAGCCGCGCGCCTCTTCCGCGCCGACCGGGCGTACGAGAGCCTGCCCTTCTACCGACGCGTCGCGCCCGAGATCCCGCCCGCTCGGCTCGACTTCGGCCTCGAGTTCGCGACCGCGCTGCAGCTCGCATCGCATCAGGCTTCGATTCGCAGCGAGGCGCGCGTGCGCCTCATGCTCGAGTGCCTCGACGAGCTGGCGCGCACCGAGCGCGCCGCGCGCCGGCCGCGCGACCGTGCCCGGGTCATCGTCGCGCGCGCGTTCTTCCTCCGGGTGTGGGGATTCCCCATGGACGCCGTAGCCGAGCTTCACCGCGCGGTGGCGACCGATCCTTCCTATCCGGATCTCTCCGTCACGGCGCGTCTGATGGAGCGGACACTCCGCGACCCGACACTGCCGCTCGACACCCATGCCGGCCCGGGACTGAGCTACTGAATCTTTCGAGCGCGACGTCGCCGGCCGCACAGACCGGGCGCCCGCCGTGCGGGAGCGCCGCGCAACCGGTTCCGGTCGGTAGTAGAATGCCGAACATGCTGAGAGGGTCTACCCCCCGGTCCGAGAGCGCGCTCAAGCCCGGCGGCACCCTGTCCCACTTCCGCATCCTGGAGCAGGTCGGCGAAGGCGGCATGGGGGTCGTCTATCGCGCGACCGACGAGCGGCTCGAGCGCGAGGTCGCGCTCAAGTTGCTGCCGCTCGGCGCGCTCGCAGGCGGAGATCACCGCCGCGAGGCACGCACGCTCTCCCGCCTCAATCATCCGGCGATCGCCACGCTCTTCGACGTCGGCGAGGAGGGCGGCCAGGATTTCCTGGTGATGGAGTTCGTCGAGGGCGAGACCCTCGAGCGCAAGCTCGCCTTCGGCCCGCTTCCCGACTCCGAGGTCGCCACGATCGGTGAGCAGGTCGCGGAAGCGCTCCGGGCCGCCCACGAGGAGCAGGTCGTGCACTGCGACCTCAAGCCCGGAAACGTCATGGTGACAACTCGCGGCCAGGTCAAGGTGCTCGACTTCGGGATCGCCCGGCTGCTGAGCGCTGCGCTCTCGGGGATGGCCCCGTCCCCGGGCGGGCTGGTCGGCACGCTCCCCTACATGGCGCCCGAGCAGCTCATGGAGGGGCGCGTCGACGCGCGGACCGATCTCTACTCGCTGGGCGTCGTGCTCTACCACATGTCCACGGGACGTCTCCCGTTCGAGAACGGCGTCGCGCTTGTGCTCTCCAACCTCATCATCAATTCGCCGCCGCCGCCGCCTTCCCGCTTCCGCCCGGAGCTTTCGGCGCGGCTCGAGGAGATCATCCTCAAGTGCCTCGAGAAGGATCCGGCGGAACGCTACCAGTCGGCGGCCGACCTGGCCGTTGACCTGCGGCGCGCGGCCGCGCCGCGCGAGCGAGCTGCGGCACGCGTCGAAGATCGCAGGGAACCGCGGCGCATCGAGTCGCTCGCTGTGCTCCCGCTCGAGAACCTCTCGCGCGACCCGGAGCAGGAGTTCTTCGCCGACGGCATGACCGAGTCGCTGATCGCCAACCTCGCCCGGATCGGGGCGCTGCGCGTGACCTCGCGCACCTCCGCCATGCAGTACAAGGGCGTGCGCCGATCCCTGCCCGAGATCGCGCGCGAGCTGAGCGTGGACGCGATCGTGGAAGGGGCGGTGTTCCGCGCCGGCGACCGCGTGCGCGTCACCGTGAAGCTCATCGAGGCGGCCGCCGACCGTCATCTCTGGGCGCAGAGCTACGAGCGCGACGTGGGCGACGTCCTGGCGCTCCAGGGCGAGCTGGCGCAGGCGATCGCAGGCGAGGTGCAGATCAAGCTCACGCCGGGCGAGCGGGAACGCCTGGGCGGAACGCGGGCGGTGAACCCGCGCGCCTACGAGGCCTACCTGCGCGGACGTCACTGCTGGAACAAGCGCACCACCGCCGAGGTGCGGCGCGCGGCCGACTTCTTCCAGCAGGCGATCGCGGCCGATCCGAGTTACGCCGCGGCACACGCGGGGCTCGCGGACGCCTACAACATCCTGGCCGACCTCGGCAGCGTTGCGCCGCTGGAGGCGGCCTCGCGGGCGCGGGCCGCGACCAGCCGCGCGCTCGATCTCGACCCACGGCTCGCCGAGGCGCACACCTCGCTCGGCTTCATCCGCTTCTTCTTCGACTGGGACTGGGATGGGTCCGAGCGCGCGTTCCGCGAGGCCATCGCGCAGAATCCCGGCTACGCCACCGCGCACCAGTGGTACGCGGAGCTGCTCGCCTCCCAGGCCCGCTTCGAGGAGGCGGTCGCCGAGGGACGTCGCGCCGAGACGCTCGACCCGCTGGGATTCGCGATCGCGACTTCGCTGGCGGACGTGCTCTACTTCCAGCGCCGCTTCGACGAGGCCATCGCGCACCTGCGGCGCGTGATCGAGGTGGAGCCCACCTTCTACCCGGCCCGCAACGACCTGGCGCGCGCGCTGGCGCAGAGTGGCCGCGCCGGCGAGGCCATCGAGGAGTTCCTGGCCGCCGCCGAGCTGTCGGGCGGCGACCCACGCAGCCACGCCGGCCTGGGGCACGCGTATGCGCTTGCCGGGCGCGAGGCCGACGCGCGTGCCGTGCTCGAGGCGCTCACCGAGAAGGCGCGGGGCCTCACGGTGTCGTCGCACGCGGTCGCCGTGATTCACGTGGCGCTCGGCGAGCATCGCGCGGCATTCGAATGGCTCGACCGCGCCGGACGCGAGCACGACCGCGCCCTGGTGTGGCTGAAGGTGCATCCGCGGCTCGATCCGGTGCGCTCGGACCCGCGCTTCGAGGAACTGTTGCACCGGGTGGGGTTCGCATCGTGAGCGCGCGCGACCGCGCCCTGCGGCCCGAGGTGTGGGAGCGGGTGGATCTCACGACCGACGCAGCTGCGCGCACCCGCGGGCTTTCGGCGCGCTGCCTGCGTGGGCACGCTCCGCGTTGGCCGCCGGCCCGGGGGCCGCGCCGACGCCCGCCGATCTCATCGTCCGCAACGACTGGCCCGAGCACTGGGAGACCGCGGTCGGCGTGCTGGCCAACGCGTGGCTCACGCCCAACGACCGCTTCTTCGTCCGCAGCCACTTCCCGGTTCCCACGATCGACTCCGGGGCGTGGCGGCTCGAGGTCGCGGGACTCGTGCGCACGCCGCTCTCGTTCACGCTCGACGAATTCGGCGCCATGCCCAAGATCGACGCCGTGACCGTGCTCGAGTGCGCGGGAAACGGGCGCGGGCTGATGAAGCTGCCCAACACATCTGGCACGCAGTGGGGCCGCGGCGCGGTCGGCAACGCGCGCTGGCGCGGCGTGCCGCTCGCGGATCTGCTGCGCCGGGCCGAGGTCGGCCCGGACGCGCGTCACGTGTGGTTCGAGACCGCCGACCAGGCCCCGCTGCCCGACGTGCCGCGCTTCCTGCGCAGCATCCCGATCGAGAAGGCGATGCAGGACGTGCTGCTCGCCGACCGCATGAACGGCGAGCCGATCCCCGCGCTCCACGGGGCGCCGCTGCGCGCGATCGTGCCCGGCTGGTTCGGCATGGCCTCGGTCAAGTGGGTGACGCGCGTGCGCGTCGAGGCCGAGCCTTCCGACAACCACTTCATGGTGAAGGGCTATCGCTACGTCGCGCCCGGCGGCGATCCACTGACGTCCCCGCCGGTCGAGGAGATGCGCGTCAAGTCGGTGATCACGCGCCCGCTCGAAGGCTCGCGGGTGCAGCTCCCGCTCGCCAAGCCGCCGAAGAAGCTCCAGGTGCGTGGCGCGGCGTGGGCCGGCCCCGCGGGCCTGCGTCTCGTCGAGATCTCGGTGGACGGCGGCAGGACCTGGAGCCCCGCCGGATTCATGGGCGACAGCGAGCCCATGTCGTGGCGACTGTGGGCGACCGAGATCGACGTGAAGCCGCCGGCGCGCGTCACGCTCATGGCGCGCGCCACCGACCAGGCGGGCAACGTGCAGCCAGCTGAGCCCGAGATCAACGCGGGCGGTTATGGGAACAACGCCATCCACAAGGTCACGGTCGATGTCCGCCCGTAGGCTCTTGGCGCTCGGGCTGACGTGCGCGGCTCTCGCGGGCGCCGGGCTCGCCGCGCGTGGCGGTGTGGGCGCGGCGACGGCGGCGCGCACGAGCGCGCCCCGCGCGGGATCCGGCGACGGCGTGCGCACGGGCGCTGTCACGCTCGCCGCCGCGCAGCAGCCCGCCGAGCCGCAGGGCGCGGGCGAGAGCGCGCCGCGCGACACGGCTGCGCGGCGGCTAGCCTATGCGACCGCGCTTCCCGACAGCGCCGGGCGCGGCATCGCCGAGCGCTGGTGCGTGCTCTGCCACTCGGCCATGCTCATCACGCAGCAAGCCAAGGACTCGACCGCGTGGGAGAAGACGCTCGCCCAGATGGAGAAGTGGGGCGTGGCCATGACGCCCGAGGAGCACGACACGCTGCGCACCTATCTCGTGCGCAGCTTCGGCCCGCGCGTGAAGGCAGCGCCCGCGCGCGCGGCGGCGCCGGTGTCGGCCGCGAGCGACACCGCCCGGGCTCCGCAAGCGCCGCGCTGAGCGGGGCGGACGAGGCGGGTTGAGCCCGCGCCTGTCC
>VBOS01000383.1 GCA_005893185.1 Candidatus Eiseniibacteriota bacterium | reverse complement strand
CCCTCGACCGGCCACGCCCCCGGGGAGAGCAGCTCCGCTTGCCTGAGGAACCCGGGCCCGTGCGGTTTCTGTGCCCGCGACTGGGTCGGCTCGTCGAGTTGACCGTCGAGCGCGCGGTTCATATCGCGCGGCGCCACCCCGACCTCGTCTTGGAGGACCCACAGTTGATCGCCCTGGCGCTGGCGGACCCTGATCGGGTGCGGCGCAGCCGACGATCGCCAAGCGCCGTGCTCTTCTCACGGCAGCACGGGGGCCGACACATCGTGGTGGTCGTCGAAAACGAGGCAGCCCCTCAGCGAAGCTGGATCATCACCGCGTACCTGGCTCGCAGGCTGGCCGGTGGAGAGGTCGAATGGCAGAGAGGCTAGCGTTTCAGTACGACCGCGAGGCGGACATCCTGCACATCAGCACGCGCCCCCCCTATCCGGAGCAGCATACGGAGGAGCTGGGGGACGACGTCGTGGCTCGGATCAACCCCCTCACCGGCGGGATCGAGAATCTGGAAGTGCTGTTCTTCTCCGCGCGGCTCGAGCGAGGCCAGCCCTTCGAGCTGCCCGTCGACGCCGACCTGCGCCGATCCCGCTGATGGGCCGTCGCGCGGGCCGGATCAGAACCTCGTTCGTCGCACCGGCCTCCCGATCTCGAAGGTGACCGGGTCGGTGTCGCGGCCGCGCTCGACCGTCACGAACACCCGGCTCGCCGTCGCCACCTGAAACTGGGCGGGGAGCGAGCGCTCCTCGACCGACACCAGATGGGCTCCGGGGCTCGCATGCTCGAAGCGCGCCACGCCCGAAGTGTCCGTGAAGCGGGACTCCCTGCCGTCCAGCAGGACGAGCACGTCGGCCACACCGCTGCGATCGCCGCTGCGTACGACACGAACGGTGATCAGGCCTTCGTCGCGACTCGACCGCGGTCCACGCAGGCTCTCGTAACGCTGCGCCGACAGGTCGTAGGAGGCGGTGGTCTCGTAGATCGGCTGGCTCGATTCGTCGCGCCGCCGCACCTCGATATCGGCGCGGTCGCGGGAACGCGGGGCGAGGGAGACCGAGAGTGCCGCCTCGTGCAGCGCGGGACGGAATCCGTCGCTGCGCGGGGCGGCGAGCGACAGGAACCCGGTGAGGCGCGCGGCGAATGGCCGGAGCGGCCACGGCGTCCCACGCCCAGCGCGGCTCGATGCTGAGCCGCGCGCCGCGCGCGAGCGCCAGCTCGAGCTCCGCCGCCGCCTGCGTTGCGTCCCGACCGCGGTCGTCGGTCGTGCGATCGCAGCGCAGCAGCAGCGCGTGGCCGGCGCTGGAGATCCGGCCGGAGTAGAGGCTGAGCCGGCGCTCGCTCACCCCCTCGAGCTCGCGGCGAGTGAAGTAGAGGTCGGCCCCGGAGTACCAGCTCGATCTCCCCCAGCCTCCCGAGCCGCCCACCTGCATGGTGTGCGTTGCGACAGCGGGATCGCCGCCGTCGCGAACCACGCCTGTGAAGTGCGTCTCCACGCGCCCGTGAAGCAGCCGTGCCTGGGTGTTCCAGCGGTCCTCCCGCCGCGCAGCCGGCGTGAGGCCGTCGGTCCGCAACAGCCGGGCGCGCGCGCTCGCGCGCTCGTCTGTGAAGTCGAGCACGAACCGGGGGCCGCCCAGCGACCAGCCCAATGCCTGCTGCGCTGCGAGCCCCATGCTCCCGTCCAGGTCGTGCAGCTGTGCGCCGACCGCGAACGTGAGCGAGCCGAGCGGAAGCGGAGCCCGCACGTCCACGGTGGCTGCGCCGCCTCCGCCCGCCAGCGTGTCGCCCGGCATGGCAGCTGTCGCAGGGGAAACGTGGCCACGCCCGAATCCGAGCAGCGCGAGCGAGGCGCTGGACTCGTCGAGCTTCAGGTTCTCGACCATCGCCCCCGCGAGCCCCATCCGCGGCGTGAGCGCGCCGGGCAGCGGGGTCGGGACGCCGCTCATCCCCCGCCACAGGAGGCCGGAAGCTGAAGTGTTGACCACGCTCAAGCCGCGCAGCCGCTGGAGCGAGCCGAGCCGCCCGAGCGCGATGTTCGGAACATCGCCGAGGTCGGCGATGAGATCACCGCGGCGCGCCTGCAACGCCATGGTACGCAGCGCCGACTGGCCGTAGCGTGACTCGCCGGTCGCGCTGAACTCGAGGGCGCCGTGGTCGCGGCGCTGCTCACCTGCAAAGAGCTGCCACTCGGAGTAGTTCCCCACGCCGCCGCGCTGCGCGACCTGGAGCCTCAGGTGGTCGATCGCGTGCAGCGCGCCCACCGTGCCGATCCCGAACGTCGGCGCCCTCATGACCGACGGTTGGTAGCGAGGATTGGGGACGCGGCGCAGCGTGAATCCGGAGGGATTCGCGCCCGCGATGCCCACACCGGTCGGCTCCGCGACGGCCGCAATCGGTTGCGCAAGGGAGCCCGCCGCCGCGCCCGCCTCCGCCCCGGCAAGCCGCGCCCAGGCGCTCGCGAGGAGGACCGCGGAGACGACGAGCGCCGACGGTCGCGCTAGCGCGACGGGTCGCCCGCCAGCGGCAGGGGCGCGGTTCGCGGCATCGGCCACATGAACGTGGCTTCGCCCACGGTCAGCTCGGGCTCTCCCGTGTCGAGAGTCGCTGTGACCCGATATCGCCCTGGGCTCAGACCCGCCTGGGAAGTCCATACGAAGCTCCGGACC
>VBOS01000384.1 GCA_005893185.1 Candidatus Eiseniibacteriota bacterium | reverse complement strand
TCTTCGGTCTGGTTGAGGAACGAAGCGGCCGCGCGCGCTTCGATGAGGAGCTGACGCACGAGGGTCGCGCGATCGCGCGCACCGTTCAGCTCGCCACGCAATTCGCGCTGCGCGACCGACAGCTCGGAGACGTGCATGCGCTGATCGAGCAAGTGTCGGGCCGGGAGCGCGTGCTGGGTGTCCGGCTCTTCGATCGCCACGGGCGTCTGAGCTACCAGCCGGCCCTGCTCGCCTCGCTCCCTCCGGCTTCCTCCGCCCAGTTGCACGAGGCGCTTGAGCGCCGCCAACTGGTGCAGACGCGCCTGCGTGTGGGGCGGGAACCGGTGGTGAGTTTCCTCGCGCCCCTCCCCGACGATACCGGTGGGCTCCACGGGGCGGTGCAGGTGCTGGTGTTCGGGACCTTCTCGCGCCAGGCGGCCGGCGAGTCGCGTCGCTCGATCCTCACTTTCGCGGTGGCTGTTCGTGACGATCGGGGTCACTCTGCTGATCGCGACGCGCGTCCACGTGAGCCAGCCGATCGAGGCCCTGGTCGACAACATGCGCCACGTGGCTTCGGGCGACCTCGCGGCCCGCGTTCCGGTGCTCCGGCGCGACGAGATCGGACGTCTCGCCTCGGAATTCAACACCATGTGCGAACGGCTCGCGCATGCGCGCCTCAGCCTGCTGGAGCAGCAGGAAGAGCGGCGGCAGATCGAGACGCGCATGCGCGAGATGGACCGGCTGGCCAGCCTCGGTCGCCTCGCCGCTGGCCTCGCACACGAAATCGGCACGCCACTCAACGTCATCCGCGGGCGCGCCGAGTGGCTGTTGCGGCGGGGCGCGGGCGCAGGCGGTGCGGGCGACAAATACCTGCGCACCATCGCCGATCAGATCGACCGCATCGCCGGGATCGTGCGGAACATGCTGGACTTCGCTCGCGAGCGCGAGCCCCAGCTCGCCCCGACGCGACTCACGGGCGTGATCGAGGGCGTGATCGAGCTCATCGGGCATCGCCTGGAGGAGGCCGGCATCCGGCTCGAGACCGAGCTGCCGGACGACCTCCCGGGGCTCAGCGCGGATGCGCACCAGCTCCACGAGGTCTTCCTGAATCTCGCGCTCAATGCGGTCGACGCCATGCCCCACGGAGGCACGCTCCGGATCTGCGTGGCGTGCGTCGAGGTGGCCCATCCTGAATGGGGGGAAGGGGCGCAGCCGTACCTGGTCGCGGCGATCGAAGACACCGGCACCGGCATCCCTGCCGAGCACCTCGGCCGCGTGTTCGACCCGTTCTTCACGACCAAGGACGTTGGCGAGGGCACGGGGCTCGGCCTCTCGATCGCCCACGGCATCGTGCGGGAGCACGGCGGCTGGATCGAGATCGAAAGCGCGCCCGGGCACGGCACGCGGGTGACGGTGCACCTTCCGTTCGACCATGCGGCGATGGCCGTGCCGCTCGGGGAGGAGCGGATCGCGACATGAAGCCCCGCGGCACGGTGTTGGTCGTCGAGGACGACGAGCCGATGCGCCAGCTGCTCGAGGATGAGCTGCGTGAGGCGCACTTCGACGTAATGGTTGCTGCCAACGGGGTCGAGGCGCTCGACCGCATGAGCGACCGGGGAGACGTCGACGTCGTGGTGACCGACCTCGTCATGCCGGCGATGAAGGGTCGGGAGCTGCTGTCCGAGATCCGGCTGCGCGACCCCGACGTGCCGGTGGTCATCATCACGGCGTTCGGCAGCATCGAGTCGGCGGTGGAATCGATGCGGGCGGGCGCTTACCACTACGTCGCCAAGCCGTTCCCGATCGAGCATCTCCTCACGACCGTCGAGGGCGCGCTCCGGCAGCGCCGATTCGGGCAGGAGTTGCTCGGGCTTCGTGGGACACAGGGGCGCACCGGAATCGTGGCCGAGTCGCCGGCGATGATGACGCCGCTGCAGACGCTGCTCAGGGCGGCGCCCGTGGACTCGCCAGTGCTGCTGATCGGCGAGAGTGGCACCGGCAAGGAGCTGCTCGCGCGCGCGCTCCACGCCGAGAGCCCCAGGCGCAAGGCCCCCTTCGTCGCCGTGAACTGCTCTGCGATTCCTGAGACCCTGCTCGAGAGCCAGCTCTTCGGCTACCGGCGCGGCGCGTTTACGGACGCGCGCGAAGACCAGCGTGGGCTGTTCCAGGAGGCGAAGGGCGGCACGATGTTCCTGGACGAGATCGGCGACATGCCGCCGGCGCTCCAGGGCAAGCTGCTGCGTGTGCTCCAGGAAAAAGAGGTCCACCCGCTCGGAGCGCCGGCGCCGGTCCCGGTGGACGTGCGCATCGTCTCCGCGACCAACCGTAACCTGGAGCTCCTGGTCGAGGAAGGCCGTTTCCGGAGAGACCTCTACTATCGGCTCGAGGTGATCGTGGTGCGCGTGCCTCCGCTGCGCGAGCGGGTCGAGGACCTCGTGCCGCTCGTGGCGCACCTGCTCGACAAGCACGGCAAGCGGTTGGGGCGCTTACGCTGCACGCTGACGCTCGAGGCGCTCGACGTGTTGCAACGGCACGACTGGCCGGGCAACGTGCGCGAGCTGGAGAACGTGATCGAGCGGGGCCTCGTGCTCGGGCGGGATAACGTGATCGGGGTCGAAGACCTTCCGCCCGCAATCCGTATGAAGCCGCGCCCCCATTCCGCGCCCGGACGGCCGTGCTCGCTCGCGGAGCTGGAACGAGATCACATCCGGCGAACGCTTGAGGCTGCGAACGGGAACCGTGCGGCGGCGGCACGCATGCTCGGCCTTGATCGCAAGACGCTATATCGCAAGCTCAAGCTCTACGACATCGCCTGACATCTCCACCACACCAAGTCCCGTGACGCCCCACCTGTGGCGCTTCGCCTCATGGCATGACGCCTTGCGGGGCCCCGCCTGGGCCCCGATGGCCGCGATCCAAAACCCGTCGTGGATACGGTTTGCGCATGCCGGCGGATGCATGGCACACATTTCGCTCAGCGGTGCGGCTTGGATCCGGTTATCCTTGGGTCGGACGCCAAGCGTGCGGGTCATCGGGACGCGGATCTGACGGAATGCCGCACGGTGTTTCACCGCAATGCTCCCGATTGGGGAGTGGGAGGGTTGGTCATGGCTGTCACCAAGATCACGAGTCCGATCGCGACGACACGGAACTCCCATCTGTCTGAGATGGACTGGAACCAAATCGACGAGCCGGGTTGCTACCTGTTCCTGGACACCGGTCAACTCGCACGCGTGCCCCAGGAGGCGCTGTCGCCGGGCCACTCTCCGCTGCTCACCATCACTTCGTCGAAGGCGACGCGCGTCGCCCAGCTGTCGGAGAACCCGGCCGAGCCGATCTCCGTCCTTCGCGCAATCGCGGCGGACAACGACTACTTCGTCAAGTTCTGATGACGGGCGTGGCCTCTCGCACGGGCGAGCGGGGCGTTCCTGCTCGCCCGTATGTATGGGGGTGCACTGCGGTGGACCTTGTCCGGCCTGAACGGAGGGTTGGCGCTCAGAACTCCTGCGCGGA
>VBOS01000381.1 GCA_005893185.1 Candidatus Eiseniibacteriota bacterium | reverse complement strand
TTGAACGTGTGGATGGCGAACGGGGCCGTGCCGTCGGAGGCCGGCAGCAGGTCGGCGTAGACGCGCAGCGTCGCGCCCGGCCGCACTTCGGCGTTCTTGTCGACACGGTGCGCCCAAACGATCTGCTCCGTCGTGGTCAGCCGGCGCGCCGTGGCGCGGTCCGGCCACTCGATGCGCGGCACGCGCTCGACCGATTCGCGCAGCTCGCTGCGTCCGATCGCGATGATTCCGCCCGACCGGCGAATCTCCTCCTCCTTGGGGGTGAGCGCCACCGGCTCGTAGTTCTTGCCGCGCGTCACGTTCGCGAGGCGGCGCGTCGCGGGATCGAAGCTCAGCTCGTCGCCGTCCTGCGCGTCCGCGACCGCCTCCGGGCTCTGCACCACATGGAGCCCGAGACTGAGCGCGTTCCTCCGGAAGATGTCGCCGATGTTGCTCCCGCACACCACGACCAGCTCGAGGCCCGCCTCCTCCGCGACGGCCTTCAGCCCCGCCGGGCTCATCTCGCGTGAGGATCCGATCGCGAAGCGGTCGCCGGCCACGAGGAATGTCTCGCCGCGATGCACGCGCGCGCGGAAATCCGGCATCAGGTACCGGAACGAGCCCGCCTTCCAGCGCTCGTCGAGCGTCTCGAGACTCTCGGATACGCAGTCGGCCGCAGGCGTGATCTGGTCGGTGTCGATGGCATCGAGCTTGCGGCCGGGCGCGCGGGGATCCCAGAAGATGAGCGCCCGGCCGCGCAGGACCGTGCCGGTGGGGGCCGCGGTCGCCGTGCCGCCGGACGCCCGTGCGGCCGAGACCGGCCGATCCGCGGCGGCCGTGGTCTCCGCGGTCGGCAGCGAATCGAGTGTGACGCCCGGCTTGAGACGCGCGGGCTCGAGGACGTGCATGGAATGCGTTCCCGGATGAGAGCAGGCGCGCCACCCGATGCGGCACGCCGTAGGCGAAAAGCTATCGCCGCACGCCACCGCGCGCAACCGCCCCAGTGCCCCGGGCGGTGCGCTTCGAGGCCCGGTTCGGAAGGGCGAGCCAACCACGCGCTCGATGCGGTTCACTCAAGCGGCCGGGACCGGCTACCTCTTCGGCTTGTAGCCGAACTTCTGTCCGCCGATGCTCGCCTCGTACATCAGCCCGCCCTTGGCCACGGTGAAGACGGCCATGCCCTTGTGATACGCACCCGCGGTCTTGGTGTGGCTCGCGCTGCTGCCGGCGCTCGCGCCCGTCCCCCCCGTGGACGTTTGAGCCGACGCGCCCGCCGTGATCGCGACCGCCGCCGCCTGAGCGCCGAACTCGAAGCTGCCGCCCGTGAACTCGTCGAATGCGCGCTTGTCCTGGAAGAACACGATCTGGCTGTAGGCCTGACCGCCGAGCTGCCAGCCCACTGTGAGCTGGGTCAACGAAACATCGCCCGTGTACTCGCCGCCGGCATACACGCGGCCCGAGCCGTGCGCGCCGCCGACGCCGATGCCGCCCTTGCCGATCGTGGGAAACACGGCATACCCGTAGCAGTGGTGGAAGAAGCCGCCGCTCGTGCCAGCCTCGCGGAAGATCTTGATCGTGTCGGTGTACTTGTCGGCGTGGGCGGCAGACGAGGCCAAGGTGATGAGCAGCGCGGCCAGCCACCGAAGCCTTCGGACGAGCATGATGGGTCACCTCCGCCGGAACACGACGAACGGCTCGTGTCCCGGCACTTCCTCGAAGCGGGGATCGGCGCGCAGCGAATCGGCGAGCGGGCGGTCACGGGGCGTGTCCGGCGGATACTCGTCGGGCCACACCACGACCCAGTCGTAGCGGCCGCGCATGGACCATCTTCGCCCATTCTCCTTGAGACAGTCCCAGCACCCGAAGCTCTCGCGGTTGCAGAGCGCGGGATAGAGCGCGAGTGGGGCATAGACCGATGCGTCCTTCGGGATCATGCCCACCACGGCGCGCGCGGGCGCGCGCGGCGGGATCGGCAGCTCGAGCTGGGGTGCTGCGAAGGGCAGCGACGGGAGGGCGCCCGCCAGCACCACGAGCCCGAGAGCGAGCGAGAATGCGTTGCGGCGCGCGAGCGGCACGTGCCAGCTCGACCGCACAACGACCCGCGTCGCGGCCAGCGCGAGGAACGTGGCCGGCACGATCGAGTAGTAGGTTCCCGGGTTCCGCATCCAGCCGAGCCGCGACAGGAGGTTGAGCGCGATGGTCGGCAGACCCATGATCCACACGGGATCGAGGAGCGGCGGGATGACGAGCAGCGGGCTCGCCAGGCGGTAGAGGTAGCGCGCGGTCTCGCCGTTCACGATCGCGCTCCCCACCGCTCCGGGGCTCGCGACCATGCCCTGCGCCGCAGCGAGCGGCGTGGATCCCCATTGGCCCAGCACGTCCTGGAAGAACCCCCGCGGATCGATCCACAGCCCCGGCGTCCAGAAGAGCGACGACATCATCGGAATCACGATCGCGGTCCAGACCGCTCCGAGCGCCATGAGGCCAAGGCCCATGCGCCAGCCGTGCGAGCGCAGCAGGGCGTAGACTCCCATCATCACGATCACGAGCCCCGCCTCCTCGCGCACGCCGAGCGCCGCGATCGAGGCGATGACGAGCAGGACGTGCCGCCGATGCTCGAGCGCCCAGTAGGCGGTGATCAGGAGCGCGGGCAGGAAGTTCGCGTCGCGGAAGTCGTGCACGCCGGCCCAGTAGAGATTGGGCACAGCCAGCAGCGCGAGCGAGCATACCGTTGCGCCGGCCTCGCCCATGTCGCGCTGGAGCAGGTGGTAGAGAGGCACGGTCGCCAGCGCCACGACCAGCGCCTGGGCCACGACCAGCGTGATGGGGTTCTGATAGAGCGCGTAGAGCGGGGCGAGCAGGACGAGCGTCGGGGAGAAATGGACGCCGAGGTGGCTGCCGAGCGTGCCGTCCACCGTCTCGCCTGTGTTCGAGAACGGGTGGCCCCGCAGCAGCGTCCAGCAGGACTGGCTGAAGAGCCCGACCTGCGATGCGTCGCCGAAGCTCTGCAGGCGCGCGCGGGTGACGAGGGTCGAGCCGGCGACGTAGAGGACGATCGCGGCGGCCAGGATGCGACCGGCGTGCGGCGCGAGCCTCACCGCCGCGCGGTCGAGCAGGTCGGTGCGCAGCAGAAGCGCAACGGCCGAGGCGGCGATCGCGGTCGAGAGCAGAGGCAGCCACCACCAGCCGACAGGATGCCGGCCTACCAAGTACAGCGGCGCGTAGACCAGCGGAATCAGCGCCGCCCACAGCACGAGCCGTGCGCGCGGCAACGAGGCGGAATCCATTGCCGGGCAAGCTAGTCAGGGGCTCGGGTGGTGTCAACGGTCGCGGCCGCGCCGCACGCCGGCGCGCACGGCCGAAACGGACGGAGTCCCGGAGGGCTGGAGGGGCATCTAATCACAATCCCCCCAGAAATCGAAGAACCCAGGCCGCTGGAGAAAGGTTGCCTCATGGAGACTGCGCCCCGCCTGATTTCGACCCCCGGCTCCACCCGCGATCCGCGGCAGCCCGGAGCCCCCGCCGGGCCGGCCGCGCCCGACGACACCCAGTCCCTTTCCGCCGCTCCAGACGAGACGCCGCCCGTAGCTCCCCGAGAGGCCGGGGCGTCCGGCTCAGCTGCCGCGAAAGGCGACGACGAGCTGATGGACGCCTATTCGCGCGCTGTGATCCGTGCGGCGGAAGAGGTCGGACCCTCGGTCGTCAACATCGAGGCGCATGCGCCGGGAGCGGCCGGCCGGCGCCGCGGCCCGGACGGGGACCGCGGCGGCACGGGCTCGGGCTTCCTCTTCACACCCGACGGGCTGGTGCTGACCAACAGTCACGTCGTGCACGGCGCGAAATACATCGAGGTCACGCTGCAGGACGGACGGCACATGATTGCGAGCCTGGTCGGCGACGATCCCGACACCGACCTCGCTGTGCTCCGCATCGCAGGCGACGAGCTCAAGCCCGCGCGCCTGGGCGACTCCGAAACGCTCAAGCCGGGACAGCTCGTGATCGCGATCGGGAACCCGCTCGGCTTCCAGGCGACGGTGACCGCCGGCGTCGTGAGCGCGCTCGGGCGCTCGCTGCGGTCACACTCCGGCCGGCGCATGGAGAACATCATCCAGACCGACGCCGCGCTCAACCCCGGCAACTCGGGCGGGCCGCTCGTGAGCTCACGGGGCGAGGTGGTGGGCGTGAACACGGCGATGATTCAGCCGGCGCAAAACCTGTGCTTCGCGATTCCGTCCAACACCGCGCGCTGGGTGGCGAGCCGCCTCATCCAGCATGGCCGCATCCGGCGCGCCTACCTGGGGCTGGCCGGAGAGACGGTGCGGCTCCAGCGCCGACGCGTCGTGGAGCTTCAGCTCCCGACGCAGACCGGCATTCTGGTGCTCCACGTCGAGAAGGGAAGCCCCGCGCAGCGCGCCGGGCTCGCGGACGGCGACCTGATCCTGGCCTTCGGGACGGAACCGGTGGCGGGCATCGACGACCTGCACCGCCTGCTCACAGAGCCCAGGATCGGAGCCGCTACGCAGGTCACGCTGCTGCGCCTCGGACGCAAGCTCACGCTGGAGATCACGCCCGAGGAATCGCGCGCCGACGCGGGGCGCTGAGGTCGGGAGGGGGAGGCGCGGCAGGGGGCCGTTTGGCTGCGCAGCAGCGGTGAATGGGAGTGCCAAGCATCCCACTCCAAGCACCGCAGATAGCGCAGGCAAACGGCCCCCTGCCGCGCCTCCCCCTCCCGACGTCGGCGCCTACCTGCCTCCCATCATCTTCATCCCGGCGAAGAGCGCGAGAATGTGGGACTTCATCGCCGTGTCTTGCACAGCGAGGTTGAGCACGCCGTCCAGCATCGAGCGGTCCTGCGCGATCTTCGTCATCAGGCCTTGCACCGCCCCGCCGTTCGCGAGCACGCGGTCCGTCACAAGCGCGCGCGTGTCGCCGGCCAGGAGCTGATCCACCATCTTGCCGGCCAGCTCGGGGCTTCCCGCGATCGCGCCCATCACCTGCGATTGAAACGCGGCGTCGGATGCCAGCCGCTTCCCGATGGCGCCGCCGCACCCGGCGACCAGCGCGCCGCCGAGCGCCGCGATCCCCGCCACCTTTGTCCACGAAGGCCGCATGCTTTCCCCCTCTCGTTTCGGGCTCGCGTCGCGCTGCCGCGACTACACTCCGGGAGGGCGCTCGAGGTGCCAGCCCGTCTTGCTCTGATAGTGGGCCCCCAGCGCCACCAGCGCGCGCTCGGAGTACGCCGGCCCCATGAACGCCATCGAGGTCGGAAGCTTGTTCTCGCCGAGGCCGGTCGGAACGCACAGCGCGGGCAGGCCGCACAGGTTGCCGGCCGCGATCAGCGGCGGGCCGCCGTCCACGTTGGGATAGGCGTCCTCGAAGTTCTTGGTCACCGGATAGGCGACGCTCGCGCGGGTGGGTGAGACCACGGCGTCGAAGCGCCTGAACAGCTCCGCCACCGCGCGCTTCATCGGCCGCCGCAGCCGCATCGCATGCAGGTAGTCCACCGTCCTTCACTCGTCCGGACTCGATGAGGTCGAGGAACGCCGAAGCTCCCTCCGCCCCCACGATCGCCGAGACAGCGGGTCCCCACGGGAAATCCGGCCACTCGACATCGGTCGTGATGTCGGCGACCGGTTTCAGCACGTCGATCGCGCGGTTGAAGTTCTCGCGCACATCGGGCTGCACCTTCTCCGTCACCCCCTTGGGAATCGCGAGCCGCGGGCGCTTGTCGATCTTCGCCGGCTCGCCGTAGTCGAAGCCCCGGTCCACTGTGCTCTCGTCCGCGGGATCGCGCCCCGCGATCGCGGAGAGCACAAGCGCGCAGTCGTCCGCGGAGCGCCCCATCGGGCCCAGCTTGTCGAGCGTCCAGCACAGCGCCATCGCGCCATGCCGGCTCACGAGCCCGTACGTCGGGCGCAGACCGGTCACGCCGCTGAAAGCGGAAGGCGTCAGGATCGAGCCCGAGGTCTCGGAGCCGATCGCGAACGGCACGAGGCCGGCCGCGACCGCCGCGCCCGGTCCGCTGGAGGAGCCGCCGCTCCAGAAGCCGGTATTCCACGGCGTGAGCCCGGGCCCGGTGAACGACGCGTCGGCGTGGTTGTATCCCATGCCGCCCGCCAGCTCGACCATCGCGAGCTTGGCGCACAGCACGGCGCCCTGCTGGCGCAGCCGCGCCACAGCCGTTGCGTCGTAGTCGAACACCTGCTCGCGATAGGGCGCGGCACCCCAGGTCGTGGGCACGCCGCGCGCGGCGAGAAGGTCTTTCACGCCGAACGGCATGCCATGCATCGGTCCGCGGTAGCGGCCGGTCGCGATCTCTCGCGCCGCGGCCCGAGCCTCGGCAAGCGCCGATTCGCGCATCACCGTGACCACGGCGTTCAGTCGCGGGCCGATCTTCTCGAGGCGGTCGAGGAAGCCCTGGGTGAGGTCGACGGGCGAGAGCTGGCGCCGGCGAATCCGGAGTCCAAGCTCGCGCACCGTGAGAAAATAAAAACCTTCGTTGAGCGCGTGCTCGTCAGGCACGGAAGACGAAGTCGGGCTCATCGGAATTCGCGAGCTTGGCGGCGCGCAGGGCTTTCCCGCCCTGCAGGCGGTTCTCGATCTCCTTCGTCACGGACTCGAGCTGTTCGGCCGTCAGATGCTGGCCGTAGCGCCGCTTCACGATCTCGGCCAGCGCGCGCGCGTCGTCGGAGATCTCGGGCGGTTTGGGGGCGGACGCTGCTCCAGCGGAGTCGTGAGGCGCGCCGGGCACCGCCGGCGCAGCGGGAGCCTTGGGCGCTGCGCCCCGCGCGGAATCGCTCCGGGCCTGGCCCATCGCGAGCGCGGGTGCTCCGAGCGAGGTGAGGCCCGCAAGGCCCAGGGCCAGGAGAAGGCGACGACGCTGCGGGTCGTAGGGCGCGTGCGAGCGGGACATGCGGATCTCCGCGTCGGGATCGGAAGCGGTCGAATCGGCGGCGGACGCTACTCCCTTGGCCGGTTCCCCGTCCAACGCGCGGCGGCCACCGCGGATGCCGCGCCCTCGTCGCGCCACCCCGCGGCTCCCGGGCGGGCCCGCCGTCCCGCCGTCGAAAACTCCTTTGGGGACCGATATCGCGCGCCGATAAGAAGAGGAGACCCGCCGCCCCGTTCCTGGCCCGCGATTCGAGGAGATCGTCCCATGGATTCCATCCTGTTCTGGGTCGGCGCGCTGATCGTCTTCAGCGTGCTCTCACCCCTGATCAAGTATGTGATCGCAGCGGTCGCCGGAAAGCGGATCGGCGCCAAAGCGCTCGCCCAGCAGCCGGACCGCATCCACCTTCAACCCGGCAGCCCGGCTTCGTGGAAGAACGCCGCCGCCGCGAGCAGGATCGCGGACGCTCTCCTCACGCGCGCGTTCGCCGACGGGGGCGTGTACACGGTCCCCGAGCTGCCGGGCGTCGTGGTCCAGCTCATGGCCCACGCCAAGGACGGGCTCTACGCCGCCGTCTACGAGCATCCCAAGGCCGGCACATGGTTCGATCTGGTCTCGCGCTATCAGGACGGATCGTCTGTGACGTATTCGACCGCGCTGCCCACGGCGCTCAGGCCGCGGCCCGGGCACCCGACGGTCAACCTGCCGGGAATCGAGCCGCTGGCGGTGCTGGACCGCATCCTCGCCCAGCGCCCGCGGCGTTCGCTCAAGCTCGCGAGCCCGGACCAGGCGGTGCCGGTGTTCGAGCAGGGCTACGCCGACTCGATCGACTACCGGAAGCAGGTCGGCATCTCGACCGGCGAGGTCGTGAGGACCGCGGCGCGCAAGGCCGCTTAGAAGCAGCGGGGCGGACCGGACGGGAGCGGGGCGATGTGGCAGCCCGCTTGGGTCCGCGCTCCGCTCGTCAGCCCTGCGCGAGCTTCCGCAGCACAGCCGGCAGGATGCCGCCGTTCCGGTAGTAGTCCACCTCGACCGGGGTGTCGAGACGCGCGATCGCGGTGAAGCTGAGGGTGGCGCCGTCCTCGCGGCGCGCGCGCACCGTGACCTTCATGCGCGGCGAAAGACCACCGGAGAGCCCCGTCACATCGAACCCCTCGCGCCCCGAGAGCGAAAGGCTCTCGGCGCTCTGCCCGTTCTCGTACTGGAGCGGCAGCACGCCCATGCCGACCAGGTTCGAGCGGTGGATGCGCTCGTAGCTCTCGGCCAGCACCGCGCGCGCGCCGAGCAGCAGCGTGCCCTTCGCCGCCCAGTCGCGCGACGAGCCCGAGCCGTATTCCTTCCCCGCGAGCACCAGCAGCGGAACGTTCTCCGCGCGGTAGCGCTCGGCGGCGTCGAACACGCTCATGCGCTCGCCGTCCGGCAGGTGAACGGTCACGTTGCCCTCGCTCCCGGGAACCAGCAGGTTCTTGAGCCGGATGTTGGCGAAGGTGCCGCGCACCATCACCAGGTCGTTGCCGCGCCGCGAGCCGTAGGAGTTGAAGTCGCGCTTGACGATCCCGCGCGACTTGAGCCAGCGGCCGGCCGGGGCGTCCTCCGCGATGTCGCCGGCCGGCGAGATGTGGTCGGTGGTGACCGAGTCGCCCAGCATCACGAGCACGCGCGCGCCGCGAATGTCCGCGAGGAGAGCCGACTCGCGGCTCAGCCCCTGGAAGAACGGCGGCTCGTGGATGTAGGTGGACTTCGGGTCCCACGGGTAGCGCTCGCCCTCGCCGACCGGGATCGCATTCCAGCGCGGGTTGCCGTCGAACACGTTCCCGTATTCCTCGGAGAACTGCTCGGGCTTGAGCGCGCCCGCGATGGTGTCCGCGATCTCGCGCTGCGTGGGCCACAGGTCGCGCAGGAAGACCGGCCGCCCGTCGCGGCCGACGCCGAGCGGCTCGCGCTCGAGATCGATGTCCACCGTGCCCGCGAGCGCGTAGGCCACGACCAGCGGCGGCGATGCGAGGTAGTTGGCGCGCGTCAATGGATGCACGCGGCCTTCGAAGTTGCGGTTCCCGGAGAGCACGGCGGCGGCGACGAGGTTGCCGCTCGATACGGCCTTCGCGATCGGCTCGGGCAGCGGGCCCGCGTTTCCGATGCGAGCGCAAGCGTGGGGAGTTCCAGAGATTCCTTGTCGACACAGTAACGCTTGTCTTCAACCCTCTCCGGCCGGGCCTCGAGCAGTGCGAACCGTTCGCGCGCACCGATCTGGCGAAACAGCTCGACCGGGGAAGGAAAGCCGCAGGAATCACGATGGAGCGGCCTGAACTTGCGCGCGGCAGGTCGCGGTAGCCGAGCGAAGCGGTCGTGGCCTTCCAGCAGCGAGTCGTGGGCAAAGACCGGGGTCTCGCGTTCCTCCAGCTCGGTTGCCGCCATCCTCCGCGCCTCCGAGAAGGACAGCTCACTTTGCGCTCGATGTTGTTGCTCCACCCGCGAAGCCATCCACACGCGCTGCTCGCGGATGTTGTTGACCGCGCGCCAGTACACCGCGGCGGCGCTGGCTCGGAGAGCCTTGTCAATGCAGTACCGGAATCCCACCCGCTCGACAAACGAGAGGCCGTCCGGAAGCTGCAGCCGCACTTCGATGCGCGGCGAGCCATCCCGCGCCGCGGCATAGGTGGAAGCGGCCCGGCGCGTGGGGTACTCACGGATCGCCGCCCGGTCGGTCTTCACTCGACAGCGGCCGAGCAGCCGGATCACGTCGTTCATCATGTCGCGGAGCCGCGCGACGTGTTCCGGCTTTGCGGTTTGCGAGTAAGCGGGCGCGGTGAGCGTCGCGTCTCCATCGCGGTCACGCCAACGGTGCAGGGATGGCGCCCAGCCGTCCGCCCCGAACAGCCCGCCCAGGAACTCACGCACGATCGCGACGGGACAGTCGTCTGCCAGCACGAAGTCGGGCAGGGCTGCGGCCTGGTCGATGCGCCGCCCCACGCGCACTCCCGACAACGCACGGATCGCAACGGTCAGATCGCTGGGCAGTACGATCGACCACTTGCGCTCGTCGTACCGGTTTCCCGCCGGGCGTCTTCCGGAAATCAGCTCGATGTCGTCGAGGACCACTTCGCGGTCCACGGCCTGGCCCACGTTCATCCGCCCCTGCCCGGCGACCGAAATCGAGCCATCGCTGATCAGGTGTCCGACCAGGCGGGCGAATGCGAGAGCGCGTTGGCGGGCCGGAGGCTCATCCAACGTGAACGTCAATCCCCCGGCTCGGAGGAAGTAGCCGGCCTCGTCGGCGCCGGCCTCGTCGAGCGGCGCATCGAGGCCGACCACCACGCGGTCCCTCCCCAGCTCGAGCTGGTCCGCCCGAACCCAGCGTCCGTCCGCACACAGCACCTGGTGGTCGGGCGTGCAGACCAGCTTGCGCCCATCCTGTAGGACGATGGATACGCACTCGGCCGCGCCCTGATTCATCCGTTCCGTCTGCTCGCCGATCCGCAGCTTCCCGCCTTCCGTGGGCGCAAGCAGCCGTGCTCCACCGAGTGCCGGCAGCTCCTCGATCCTGCGGGCCGTACCATTGGCCAGGAGGACTGGGGTCCCGGCCGCGATACACGTAGTACATCCATAGCCGACGACGTGGAAGCCCAGCGCTTCGAGATCGCGCGTGAGGCCCGCTTCGCCGAGATACCTCGTCACCACCTTGGAGCCCGGCGCCATGCTGGTCTTGACCCATGGCTTGGCTGTGAGCCCGCGCGCGACCGCGTTCCGCGCGACCAGACCGGCGGCCACCATGACCGAAGGGTTCGATGTGTTGGTGCACGACGTGATCGCCGCGATCACGACCGCGCCGTGCCCGATCGATTCGCGGTGGTGGTTCACGCTCACTTCGACGCCGCGCCCGAGGTCGCTCTCCGCGAGCCCGTAGCCGCGCTCCTTGACGGGAGCCAGGAGCGAGCGCCGGAACGCAGGCTTCATCTCGCGCAACGCCACCCGGTCCTGCGGGCGCTTGGGACCGGCCAGGCTGGGCTCGACCTCCGCGAGGTCGAGTGCGAGCGTGTCTGTGAAGAGCGGATCGGGCGTCGCGTCGGTGCGGAAGAGCCCCTGCGTCTTGCAGTAGACCTCCGTCAGCCTCGCGGCGTCGGCGCGCCCGGTGCGCTCGAGGTAGCGCAGGGTTTCGGAGTCCACCGGGAAGAAACCCATCGTGGCTCCGTACTCGGGAGACATGTTGGCGATGGTGGCACGGTCCGCGACCGACATGGCGGAGAGGCCGGGACCGCAGAACTCGACGAACTTGTCGACCACGCCCTTCTTGCGCAGCATCT
>VBOS01000382.1 GCA_005893185.1 Candidatus Eiseniibacteriota bacterium | reverse complement strand
CGCCGATGCCGACGCGCTGATCGTTGCCATCCAGGTGCCCACGCCGCTGGTCACGCCCGCCCTGATGGCGCAGGCGCTCGCGGGGCGCACGAAGCCGCTGGTGGTCGTTGCTCTCTCCATGCCGCGGGCTGTGAGCCCCGAGGTCGCGAGCCTGCCGGGCGTGACGCTGGTCGATCTCTCGCGGCTCGAGGATGCTGTCGAGCTCACCCGCAAGCTGCGCGAGCGCGAGATCCCGCTGGTCGAAACGCTGCTCGAAGCCGAGCTCGAGCGCTTCGAGGAAGAAGCGCACGAGCACGCGGCACGGCCGTTGGTGGCCGAGCTGCGCGTCCGCGCCGAGGCGATCCGCAAGGCCGAGGTCGAGCGCGCCGTGGCAGCTGGTGACATCGACGCCGAGATGCTCGATCGCGTCACGCGCCGTCTCGTCGACCGCCTGCTGCGAGTCCCGAGCGCCGCGCTGCGGCTGGGGGCGCGGCCGCGCGCCGGCGGCGCCGGCCCCCTCGAATGCGTCCTCGGCGAGGGCGAGTAGAGGCCGCCATGCCCGCGCTCCGCATCGGAACCCGCGCCAGCGATCTCGCCCTGTGGCAGGCGCAGCACGTGGCCGCGCGGCTCTCGGCACTCGAGCCCGGCCGCGCGATCGATCTCGTCCCTATCACCACCACAGGCGACGAGCTGGCGGATGCGCCGCTCGAGCGGATGGAGGGCACCGGGTTCTTCACATCGACCATCGAGGCGCGCCTCCTCGCGGGCGAGATCGACCTCGCGGTCCACAGCTACAAGGACCTGCCGGTGGCCGCCACCGCCGGGCTCGCCGTGGGCGCTGTGCTGGAGCGGGCGCCGGTCGAGGACGTGCTGTGCGCGCGCGAGGGCTGGACGCTGGAGCGGCTGCCGCGCGGCGCCCGCGTCGGGACCTCGAGCCCGCGGCGCTCGGCGCAGCTCAAGGGGCTGCGCCCCGACCTCGACTTTCGGCCGCTGCGCGGCAACCTTCCGACCCGCCTCGCGCGGGTCGAGCGCGGGGAGCTCGAAGCGATCGTGCTGGCGCGCGCGGGGCTCGTCCGGTTGGGCCTCGAAGGCCGCATCAGCGAGATCTTCCCGGTCGAGCGCGTGCTGCCGGCTCCGGCGCAAGGCGCGCTGGCCGTGCAGGTGCGCGCCTGTGACCGGGTCGCGGCCGCAGCTGTCGCCCCGCTCGACCACGAGGATACGCGCCGCGCCGTCGAGAGCGAGCGCGCCGTGCTCCACGCGCTGCGCGGCGGCTGCTCTGTGCCGGTGGGCGCCCACGCGCGCGCATGCGGGGCGCGGGTGGAGCTGGAGGCAGGCGTCTTCGATCCCGCCGACGGCGGCGCGATCCGCGCGCGCGATTCGGGCAGCGAGCCCCTCGAGCTGGGGCGGCGCGTCTCCGAGCGGCTGCTCGCGCTGGGCGCCGATCGCGTGCTCGCCGCCATCGACCGCACAGCTGGGCACGCGGCGCCGAGGGTGAGATGAACGCGCGGCAGGTGCGGCGGGCGCCCGGGGTCGCGTCGGGGGGCACTCCGGCTGCGCGCTTCCGCGTCGCGGTCACGCGCGATGAGCCTTCGGACGGCGATCTCTCCCGCGCCCTCCGGGATGCTGGCCTCGAGCCGGTGTTGTGCCCGGCGGTGGTGACGCTCCCGCCGCGGGACGCCGCGCCTCTGGCGCGCGCATCTCGCGCGTTGGAATCGTTCGACTGGCTGATCGCAGCGAGCGCCCGGGCGGTCGCTGCGCTGATGTCGGCGCGCGCGGGAGAGCCGCTGCCCGCCGCGCTGCGCGCCGCCGGGGTCGGCGCAGCCACCGCGACCGCTCTCGAGCGCGCCGGGGCGCGCGCGATCCTGACCGCGCTCGAGCCGGGTGCAGCTGCCCTGGAGCTGAGGCTTCGCGAGGCGGATGTCTGGCCCGGGCGCCGGGTCCTGCTGCCACGCGCCGAGGAAGGCCGCCCCGACATCGCGCTCGCGCTGCGAGAGCTGGGCGCGCGGGTCGACGAGGTCGTGGCCTACCGCACCGTGGCGCGTCCGGCGGCTGACATCGCGCGCGAATGGCAGGCGGCGCGGGCCGACGCAGCGATCGTGGCGAGCCCATCGGCTGCGGAGGCGCTGGTCCGCGCGCTCGGCGCGCGAGCGCTCGAAGATCTCGCAGTGGTCGCGATCGGCAGGACCACGGCCGGCCGCCTCGAAACGCTCGGTGTGCTCTGCGATGTCAGCCCGGATGCCGGCTTCGTGCCGGCCGCAGCTTGCGTGAGGGAAGCCCTGCTGAGACTGGAAACGCGCGCCGCCCGAGGCCACGGCGCAGGAGGATCACGATGAAGCTGCAATTCCATCGCGGGCGCCGTCTGCGGCGCACAGAGGGCATGCGCGAGCTGGCGCGCGAGACCCGGCTTTCCGCCGGGCAGCTCGTCGCGCCGCTCTTCGTCGTCGCGCGCGGCTTAGGCCGCGAGCCGATCGATTCGCTGCCCGGCCAGGCCCGGCTCTCGCCCGAGCGCGCCGCCGAGGAAGCCTTTGCGCTCGCAGCCCTCGGCGTGGGCGCGGTCCTGCTGTTCGGCGTTCCCGCGCACAAGGACGAGCGCGGCAGCGGCGCCTGGGACGACGAGGGCCCTGTGCCGCGCGCGATCCGACTCATCAAGCAGCGCGCTCCCGGCCTGCCGGTGTGGGCCGACGTGTGCCTGTGCGAGTACACCGACCACGGCCACTGCGGGCTGCTCGAGGAAGGCGAGGTCGACAACGACGCAACGCTTCCGCTGCTGGCGCGCACGGCGCTCGCCTACGCGCGCGCTGGCGCCGACGTGGTTGCGCCCTCCGACATGATGGATGGGCGCGTGGCGGCGATCCGCGAATCACTCGACGAGGGCGGCTTCACCGACACAGCCATCGTCTCCTACGCCGTGAAGTACGCTTCGGCGTTCTACGGACCGTTCCGCGATGCCGCGGGCTCGACGCCCAGGTCGGGCGATCGCAGCGGCTACCAGATGGACCCCGCCAACCTGCGCGACGCCCTGCGCGAAGCGCGCGCCGACGTGGAGGAAGGCGCGGACATGCTGATCGTCAAGCCCGGCATGCCGTGCCTGGACGTGGTGCGGGCTGTGCGCGAGGAGGTGGCTGTGCCTGTGGCCGCCTACCAGGTCTCGGGCGAGTACGCGATGCTGCACGCGGCGGCCGAGCGCGGCTGGATCGAGCTGCCGCGCGCGATGTGGGAGGCGGCGATCGGTCTCCGGCGCGCCGGCGCCGATCTCCTGATCACGTACTTCG
>VBOS01000380.1 GCA_005893185.1 Candidatus Eiseniibacteriota bacterium | reverse complement strand
GTGCTCGGCCCAAGCGGCTGCGATGCGCCGAATTCCCTCCTCCATCTTCGCGGGCTCGGCGACGAACGGGAGCCGCATGTGATCCGCCCAGCGTCCTTCGGGGGAGTTCACCGTGCCGGGAACGATCGCCACGCCGCGGCGCAGAGCTGCTGCGGCCAGCTCCGCCGTGTCGCCGTCGGGCAGGCGGACCCAGAGCGACAGGCCGCCGGCCGGCCGGCGATAGCTCCAGTCCGGCAGGTGCTTCGCGAGCAGCCGCGTGGCGTGCTCCAGGTGGGCGCGCACCTGGCGGCGGCGAAGCGCCGCCAGCTCCGGCGCGCGATGGAGCACGCGAACCGCCACCGCCTGGGAGAGCAGCGAGCCGCTCAAGTCGGAGACCACCTTGAGGCGCGCGAGCCGCGCGATCAGCGGCTCAGGGCCCCGGATCCATCCGACGCGCAGGCCGCCCCAGAAGAGCTTGCTGAGCGAGCCCACTGTGAGCACGGTTGCGTCGCGCGCGAAGGCGGCGAGCGGCGGGGGCGCGGACGGCTCGAGCGTGAGGTCGGCGAGCGTCATGTCCTCGATCACGACCGGGCCCCCTCCCTCCAGGGCCCGCATCGTCGCGCGGCGCGCAGCATCTTCGAGCACGTCGCCGGTCGGGTTGTGACACGTCGGGATCAGATAGACGACGCGCGGAGATGTGCGGGCCACCGCCTCGCGCAGAGCATCGACCGGGAGCCCGCCGGGGCCGAACGGCACGCCTGTGAGCCGCGCCCCGAACGACGCGAACGCGTCGATCGCGCCGAGGTAGGTCGGGTCCTCCAGCACAACTGCGTCGCCGGGCTCGATGAGCAGGTTGGCGACCAGCGTGATCGCCTGCTGCGCTCCGCTTGTGACGAGCACCTGCTCGGCCTTGGTCGGGAGTCCGGCGCGCTCCAGGTGGCGCGCGATCGCGGCGCGCAGGTCGGGCAAGCCGAGCGGCATGTAGCCGTGGCCGCGCAGGAGCACGGCCAGGTCGGCCTTGGCCTCCTTCCACGCGGCTTCGAAGACGGTCGGGAGCCCGTCGAAGTGAGCGCCCAGGAATTCGATCTCCGCGCCGCTGCGCTCGACCAGGCCGCGGAAGACGACGTTGCGCGCCGACAGCACGGCGGCCGCCCCGCCGCGCCCTGCGACCGCTCGCGCCGGCGAGCGGCGCACCACCGTTCCGCTGCCCTGCCGGCTCGCGAGCCACTCCTCGCGCACCAGCGCGTCGTAGGCCATGACCACCGTCGTCCGGCTCACCCCGAGCCAGCGCGCGAGCACGCGCTGCGCGGGCAGGCGCGCCCCCGCCGCGAGGTCGCCGCGCTCGATCGCGGAGCGAATCGCGCCGGCGAGCCGCACGTACCGCGCGCCATCGGCGCGCGTCCATTCGCCCAACGTCTGGAGGAAGGAGATCCGGGTCATCGTCGATCAGTCCACTTTGTGGAGATTGGATATTGAATCGGCACCATGGTACTCCGATAGTATGGGCGTTGCATCCAATTTTGCTGGACAGGAGGAGCACGCCATGGACAAGAAAGTGGACTGGAAAGTGGACCGCAAGGCGCCGTCGCCGCTCCCGCGCTTGGCCTACCTGGATGGACGCGTCGTGCCGTACCGCGAAGCTTCGTTCGGGCTGCTCACGCACGCGCTGAACTACGGAACCGGGCTGTTCGCCGGCCTGCGCGGCTACTGGAACGCGGAGGAGGACCAGCTCTTCGTGTTCCGCCCCGAGGACCACTTCCGCCGCTTCTGCGAGTCCGCGCGGCTGCTGCGCATGGAGCTGGGCGTCACCCCCGCCGATCTCACCGCCGGTCTCCTCGAGCTGCTGCGCGCGGAAGGATACCGCGAGAACTGCTACATCCGGCCGCTCGCCTTCTACGGCGACGAGAGCATCGGCGTGCGCCTGCACGGGCTGACGCCCGTTGTGGGGATGGCGGCCGTCCGGTTCGGCTCCTACCTGGGCAAGGAGGACGGCGTGCACGTGGCGGTCTCATCGTGGACGCGGGTGTCCGACAACGTCATCCCGGCCCGCGGCAAGTTCGCCGGCTCCTACGTGAACTCGGCCCTCGCGAAGACCGACGCTGTGCTCGCCGGTTTCGACGAGGCCCTGCTGCTCAACGACCACGGCCACGTCTGCGAAGGCTCGGTGGAGAACGTCTTCATGCTGCGGCACGGCGTGGTCGTGACGCCGCCTGTCACCGATGACGTGCTCGAAGGATTCACCCGCGCGACGGTGATCCAGCTGCTGCGCGAGGATATGGGCCACACGGTGGTCGAGCGCTCGATCGATCGGACCGAGCTCTACCTGGCTGACGAAGTGTTCCTAACCGGAACCGGCGCCGAGATCTCCCCCGTCACGCGGGCCGATCACCGCGCGATCGGCGACGGCCGCATCGGGCCGATCGCGGCCGAGCTGCGGGCCCGGTACATGGAAACGGTCTCCGGGAGAGTCGCGAGGCACCGGGCCTGGTGCCGCCCGGTGTACGCCGTCACGCGCGAGCGCGAGCCGATGGCGAGCGGCGTGGCCGCGGTTTCAGAGCGGAGCGTCGGGTCGACTTGACCGCCGGGGGTCGGCCGTAGGCTTCCTCGAGCGCCCGGATGTCGAGCTTGACCATGCCCAGCATCGCATGCGTGACGCGTCTCGATCGCTCGGGATCCTTGTCGCCCAGCATCTTCCCGAGCGCCGTCGGGACGATCTGCCACGAGAGCCCGAACTTGTCCTTCAGCCATCCGCACCGCTGCGGCTGACCGCCCTGCAGGAGCTTCGACCACAGCCGGTCGAGCTCGGCCTGCGTCTTCACGTCGACGAGGAACGAGATCGCCTCGGTGAACTTGAACTGCGGGCCGCCGTTCAGCGCGATGAACCGCTGCCCGGCCAGCTCGAACGTCGCGGTCATGACCTGGCCCTTGGGCCCCGGCCCCGCTTCCCCGTAGCGGGACATGCTCACGATCCTGGAGTCTGGAAGGATCGAGACGTAGAACTTCACCGCCTCTTCTGCCTGCTGGTCGAACCACAGGAACGGCGTGATCTTCTGCATGATGGCTGCCTCCGGTCGTGCCGGGCTCCGGCGTTCGCGTGCGGGGCGCTCTCAACCGCCCCCGTGATCCTGCGCGGGCGACGCCTCGATTGTCCAGTGGCGCCCGCAGCGCCTAATGTCGGGGGCCAATGGACGTCCGGCTCCCT
>VBOS01000045.1 GCA_005893185.1 Candidatus Eiseniibacteriota bacterium | reverse complement strand
CTCCCGATGCGAAGGCGTTGGTCACCTTTCCCTGGGAATCCGTCATCGCCTTCTTCCATCCTTGAAGCGCCTGGACGATCGAGTCCGCCCCCTGAATCCGCCGCTGGCTTCCCAGCTCGTTGTAGATCGCGGTGGGTGCGAGCAGACCCTTCAGCGCCGTCCAATTACCGGTGCTGTACGCCGTGAGAATCTCCCGCGCAACTTGCGTCGTGTCCTGGCTGCTCATCGCGAGTCCTTTCTCGAGAGCCCTGGTGATCCTGCTCTCCGTCCGGTGAATGGGAGCCCGGGAGATGCGCAGCATTTGGCGCTCGTCCACGGGCCAGTGAAACTCGAAGCGTGACCATAGCACCGTGGCCTCACATGAACAACGAAATCATTACCAGCGCTCCCCATCGCTCTTCGCTCGTTCACTGGCGTGGCGTGTCGACCGCGTGATGCATCCAGCATGCCGCATCTGGGTCCGCGCCGCCCGTCTGCGGCGCGGGTGCCGGGAACGCGTCTCGTCGCCAGTCGATGCGCCGCACCCCGTCGACCGAGAACTCGAACCACAACGCGCCCTCGCGGTCGGTGCGGAAGAGCTGCGCACCGCTCGCCGTCAGACGCCGCAGCGCGCCGGCCTCGGGATGGCCGAAGGGATTGTGCGCCCCGCACGAGAGCGCTGCGACATGCGGGCGGATGCGCGCGAGGAAGCATGCGCCGCTCGACGATCCGGAGCCGTGGTGCGCGACCTTGAGAAGCGCGACCCCGGGCGCGGCCGTGAGCGAGTCCTCCACCGTGCTGTCCACATCCGCGGCCAGCAGAGCCCGCCCCGTGCCCTCTCCCACCTCGAGCACCAGGCCGGCCGCGTTGTCGGCGTGGATGGTGGCGGCGGCGGGCTCCGTGGCGCGTGGCGGCCACAGCGCGACGATGCGCGGCCGGAGCGCGAGCGTGTCGAATCGCGCCACGCCGGTCGCGCCGAAGCGTGGACCGGGCCCGGGAACGCCGGGCAGCGACGGGGATGCCCAGATCCCGCGGACATCCGCGCCGGAGAGCACAGCATGCGCGCCGCCTGTGTGGTCCCCGTCGTCGTGGGTGAGCGCGAGCGCTTCGATCCTCCGCACAGCCGCCCAGCGCATGAATGGCAGCACGACGCTCTGCCCCGCGTCATGATGGGGCGAGCGCGGGCCGACATCCACCAGCCACCAACGTCCCCCGCAGCCGATGGCGATCGCGTCGCCCTGTCCCACGTCGAGCACCACGCACCACCAGCGGCCGGGCGGGGGCCCGAGCGTGGGCCGTGTGACAGCGAGCCCCAGCGCGAGCGCGGCCGAAAGCGCGCCGAGCCCAGCGGCCGCAACGCGCGCGCGCGAGGCCGGCCGCTGCGCGCTCGCGACGTCGCGCGGACCGGGGAGCGCGAGCGCGAGCAGAGCTGCGCCGGCCCCTGAGAGCAGCGGCACAGCAGCGTCCGGGCCGGTCGCAACCAGCGCCTCCGGGGCCCGGGCCGCGCGGTCGGTGATCGCTGTGAGGAGCGCGGAGAGCGTCTCGCACGCGCCGAACCACGGCCCGGCCGTGCCCGGCAGCGCCATCTCCGCGACCGCGGCCAGCCACGCGGCGGACAGCAGCAGCCCGCACACCGGCACCGCCGCGAGGTTGGCGAAGGCCCCCACCCACGAGAAGGCGTGGAAGCGCCACAGGAGCAGCGGCATCGACGTGATCTGCGCGCTCACGGTCGGCACGAACGGCTGCAGCGCGCGGCGGAAGCGGCCACAGCGCGCGGAGAGCCACGGCCCGATCGTGACCAGACCCACGGTGGCCGCGCACGAGAGCTGGAAGCCGAGATCGCCCGCCCAGGCCGGCGCCAGAACGAGGAGCGCGAGCACGCTGAGGGCGAGCGCCTGGATCGGATCGAGCGCGCGGTCGCAGAGCCGCGCGCAGGCATTGGCGATCTCGGAGCCGGCGGCGCGCGCGAGCGACGGCAGGGGCCCCGCGAGCCCCACATAGAGGAGCGCGCACAGCCCGCCCGCGAGCCCGCGCGCAGCCGGGCCCCCGCCGAGCGAAGCGCACAACCCTCGCACCAGCGCAGCGAGCCAGGCGACGTGCAGCCCCGAGAGCGCGAGCAAGTGGATCAGCCCCGCTGCCTTGAGGCTGGCGTTGCGGTCCGGCGAGAGCGCCGAGCGATCGCCGACGACGAGCGGCAGGACCAGCTCGCGCGCGGCAGGTGAGAGATGGGCTTTGAGCCGGCCCTCGATCGCCCGCCGGAAGCGGGCGACGGTGGCTCGCGGCCAGGCGTGAAGGCCGCGCGCGATCTCCGAAGTTGCGTCGAACGCCCGGCCGGAGGCGGCGAGCCCGTCTGCGTCAGCCGCCGCTCGCGCATCGAAGCCGCCGGGATTGCGCGGCGCAGAAGGCGCCCACAGGCGCGCGAGCGCGAAAATGCGGTCGCCCCACTCGGAGCGATCGCCGTCCGGGAGGGTGAGACGGATGCGGGCGGCGGGTGCGAGCGGCGGGCTCGAGCGGCCGATGGAGACCACGGCGATCGGTTCTGCCGCCTCGCGCAGCGGCGGCTCCACCACGCGGCCTTCGATCCGGGCGACGACGCCGGCCTCCGGTATGCCGACGCGCGCCCGCTCGAGCGCGGCGTGCGCAGCTGCGCCGCGCGCGGCGGCGCCGAGCGCGAGGGTTACCAGGAGCGCGAGCGTTCCCACGCGATCCGGCCCGCGCCATGCGATGAGCGCGAGCGGCGGAACGATGAGCGTTGCGCCGAGAGCGAGCGGGAGGGCGAGCCGCGCGCCTGCGAGCAGGCCGCACCACACCACGATTGCCGCGCCGACCGCCGACCGCCCGCCCATGGCGCTACCGATGCGGAAGAGGCGTGCCAACCGCGGCGCACGGCCGGGCGCTGCGTTGGAGGCGCGCAGCGGCGCCGAGCCGTCCACGGCGTGGACGGGCCGGGCCACGCCGCGGTCAGGCGCAGCAGCGCGGCGCAGCCTACTTCGCAGCGCTCAGCTTCGGCGCGGAGTGCGCGCTCAGGATCTCGGTGAAGTAGTCGTCGCCGGTCTGGTCGGTGGCGCTCACGTAGTAGCGCGCGGTGCCGTGCGAGTCGAAGAGCGCGACCGGAAACACGGCCACACCCACCACGCCGCCGGGAGCCTTGAGCATCACCATCTGATAACGGCGCCACGTGCCCTCGGGCTCGCGCACGTTGAGCCACATCTCCCGCACGTCGGTGGCGGAGACGCCGTTGAGGTCGGCCGAGACCACGGTCGGCCGGCCGAGCGGCACGGCCCCCGGCAGCGGGCCGGCCTCGAGGGTCGGCGCGTCCGGGTTGACGCCCAGCTCGAAGGAGGCGAAGCGCTGGTTTCCGCCCGGCAGGTCGATGACCTCGACCGGCGTGCGCTCGCCGCGGTACTCGACGCGCGCGCTGTGCGGGCCGCGCGGCAGCTCGAGCACGAGCGGCGTCACGCCGCGCCGCTCGCCGTCCACCCACACGCCAGCGCCTGTGAGCGCGTTGGTGCCGTTGCCGTCTGTGAACGTCGCCCGCACCTCGAGCACGCCGCTCGCGGGCGAGGTCATGGGGCGGGCGACCACCTCGGTGTTCTCACCGACCCGCACGCGCAGCGCCTGCCCCCACGGCGTGAGTCCGGGCCCGGTGAAGCGCAGCTCGTGCGCCCCGGGCGCCAGGCTGTCCACGGAGAGCGGCGCGGTTCCCACCGCTTCGCCGTCCAGCTCGACGGTGACGGGAACGCTGGCCTCGGCTTCGCCGACCGAGAGCGAGCCCCAGAGCGGAGCCGAGAGCGCCTGACGATCGCCGCGCGCCCCGCGCACCTGGAAGCTGGCGCTGCCGAGATCGGGGAACGAGAGCGCGATCTGGTGCTCTCCGGCGGCCAGCTCGATCGTGGCCGGTGTGCGCTGCTGGAGATCCTTGCCGTCGGCCGCGATCCAGGCCCCGGGAGGCCTGCTCTCCACGCTCACATCGAAGCGCGCGGCCCCCAGGCCGAGGAGCGCGAACCAGGGGGCCTTCCCATTCGGGCGTCCGACCCCCGGAATGATCCCGGCAGCCCACGCGACGGCGACGAGCGCCACCGCGAGTGCGGCGGCGTCCCACATCCAGGTCCGACGGCCGCGCCGGCGCGAGCGCTCGAGCTCGCGCTCGCTCGGCCACGCCGGGCGCATGCGCGGGCGAGGCCGCGGCCGCACAGGTGGCGCGCTCGGGGCCTCGACCGCCGACGGCACAGGCACGCGCACGATCTCGGCTGCGGTTAGCGCCGGAGCGCTCCTGGGTACGCTCCCGGTCGGCCCCGAAACGCTCGCGGTCTGAGACCGAAGAGCGCGCGCAGTGAGGTCGAGGGGCTCGGGGCTGGGGGGAATCAGCTCCGGCAATGCCGCCTCGGGCGGCAGCGAGGCTGCGACGGGCGCATGCGATTGCCCGCGACCCGCCGCGCCAGCATCCGGCTGCCAGGGCGGCCCGGGGCCGGGCGCTGCGGCATACGTTCCCGGCGGGCCGGTGGCCGACGGGCCTGGGGCTGGAGGCGCCTCGGCCCATGGAA
>VBOS01000379.1 GCA_005893185.1 Candidatus Eiseniibacteriota bacterium | reverse complement strand
CGCGAGAACATCGACGAGATGCTCACGCGCCTGCTCGCGCTCCCGCACGGGCTCGACGTCCTGATCGTGGACGACCATTCGCCCGACGGCACGGCCGAGACGGTCCGTCAGTGGATGGCGCGCGAGGGCCGCGTGCATCTCATCGAGCGCCCGGGCAAGATGGGGCTGGGCTCGGCCTACCGCGACGGCTTCCGCTACGCGCTCAAGAACGGTGCGAACTACGTGTTCGAGATGGACGCCGACTTCTCCCACGATCCCGACAGCATCGGTGAGTTCCTGAAGCATGCGCAGGAGGCCGACCTGGTGCTGGGATCGCGCTACCTCCACGGCGTGACGGTCGTCAATTGGCCGCTCAAGCGCCTGGTGCTCTCGTACGCCGCCAACCTCTACACTCGGCTCGTGACCGGGCTGCCGGTGAACGACGCGACCGGGGGCTTCAAGTGCTTCCGGCGCCACGCGCTCGAGGCCATCCGCCTCGACCGCGTAAAATCCGACGGGTACGCGTTCCAGATCGAGATGTCTTTCAAGTGCTGGAAGCGTGGATTTAGAATCAAGGAGATCCCGATCGTGTTCGTGGACCGCCGCGCCGGGGTGTCCAAGATGAACCGCCGCATCATCTGGGAGGCTGCATGGATGGTCTGGAGGCTCCGCTTCCTGGACCTTTTCGGCCGCGTGGAGTAGGCATGAGAAAGCGTTGGGTCATCCTGTTTTCGGTGCTGACGGGCCTCGGCGCAGCGAGTGGTTCGGCGCCGGCTTGGGAGCGCGGAGCTTGGAGCACGCTCATTCGCGCCTACACGTATCGCGACCTCCTGGCTGAGGGCGACACGGTGTGGTGCGCCACAGGTGAAGCCGGGCTGCTGCGCTACCAGCCAAGCGACAGCTCGTTCATCGCGATCAATCGCGAGCCCGGCGGCCTCGCGAGCAACAGCCTCACGACCCTGCTGCGGGATCGCTCGGGGCGGTTGTGGGTGGGGACGCTCGGCGCCGGCGCCAGCCGCCTGTCCGCCGACGGGACGAAGTGGGACGTGGTGAACCGCTTCGACGGGCTTCCCTCCGACAGCGTGACGGCCTTCGCCGCCCGCGGGGATTCACTCCTGATCGGAACTCCGCGGGGGATCGCGCTGTGGACGGGAACGGAGATCCAGGGGGCGTTGCCCGACGGCTTCAATCCTTCGCCTTTCACGAACGGGAGCGATTGGATCACGGGCATCGCGATCCACGGCGACTCCGCATGGGTCTCCACCCGGCTCGGCGTCTACCGAAGCCAGTTCTCGCAGGGGCTGACGACCTGGACCTCCGAGGCCGGAATCGAAAGTTTTGCATTCGAGAACATCGTGACGGACGACACGACTCTGATCGCGCTCTGGGGAAACGCCCCCCTGAGCCACGCCTTCGATACGCCCGGGCCATGGAGCCTCGCGACCAATGTCGCGGGCGGGGGGACGATCCCCAACGCGGTGCGGATCTACCAGGATCAGGGGAAGCTCCTGCTCACAACGGAGCAGGGGTTTTTCGTGTGGAACTCCAACATGAAGTACTGGGTGAAGGTGACGAATCAGTTTGCCTCCGTTCGCAACGACGATCACCGCTCCTTCGCGCTCACGGTGGACCGGAACGGCCGATTCTTCGCCGCCGAGCAAGACGGGCTCCGCGAGCGGGTGGGGAATCCCGACCTGTGGACGTTGCGCGCGCCTGCGGGACCTCCCGGCAACGACATCCTGAACCTCGCGCTGGACGGAAAGCGGCTGTGGGTGAACACGTTCGCAGAAGGCATCGGCCGGCTCGACGACCGGGGGTGGCGCAATTGGCCCTTCGACGTCCGGTGCGCTCCGGGCTGCGACACCACGCTCTACGCCCCCAATTACGCATTCGCGCTGCTCGTGGACCGCCGTTCCAAGAAGTGGTTCGGCTGCTGGGGCACGGTCATCGACGTGTACGATGACAGCCTGCCGACCCCGCATGTGACACATCATCTCTATCAGCCGGATGACGTGCTCCCCGACGGCGGTCGTTATACCTGCGCGTGGGCGTCGGCCGCCGATTCTTCGGGCGGGCGGTGGTTCGGCATGGATACGAACAACCGCGACGTCTGCTGCCCCGCGCGCGGTCTCCACTACTTCGACCTGGGTGGGAACCTGTTCCAGGCCTTCACCCCCGACAGCTCAAGCGTGCGGGACAATATCGTCCGCGCGCTCACGGTGGATCGGAGCGGGCGGCTCTGGGTGGGCTACCTGACGAAGGGGATCGACTATTTCGACCTGATTCCCAACCGTCCGGACTCCCTGCCCCAGCCCCATACGGTGGCGGGGACCGAACGCCTCGGCGTCGCGGGTCTGGTCGCCCGCGGCGACACGGTGTGGGCCTTTCACGGGACGGAGCTCGTCGCTTACAGGCGGACGAACGGCGACCGGATCGTCTCTTACTCGTTGGGCGCGGGGGTCGGGCAGGGTGCCGTGAACCCGCTCGCGGTCGGGCGCGACGGCACGGTGTGGGTAGGAACGACCAACGGGATCCGGGAGGTCGTCCCCGGCAGCGGAAGCGTACAGGCATTCGACCTCCTGAATTCGCCGCTCGCCAGCGAGGATGTGAGGGCCATCCAGGTGGAGCCCTCGGGCGTCGTGTGGATCGGAACCTCGCTCGGGCTCAATCGCTATGATCCCGGCTATCGCCCGCCGCCCCCGCCCCCTGTGCCCCAGCTCAAGGTCACGGTCTATCCCAACCCCGCGTGGCTCTCCTCGATCGGGATCGGGATCAAGCTCACCGGAAACGCGACCAGCTACTCCGGTGAGATCTACGATCTGCAGGGGCGCCGGCTGCGACGATTCTCCGGCGTGGGCAACCAGGGTTTCGTGTGGGACGGCTATACCGAGCAGGGCCACCTCGCGCGCCCGGGGATCTACTTCCTGCGGGTCCAGTCGGGCGGCAAGTCCGCCAGCTCTCGCCTCATCCTGCTGCGCTGAGCGGGCCGGGGACAGGGGCCGTCGTCGACGTCCGTGTACTCCCCGAGCCTCCCGCCGGGTGGGAGGCGCTCGTGGCCGCGGATCCGAGCGCGACGGCCGCGCACCGCGCTCGCTTGTGCTCGGCCCTGGCGGAGACTCAGCCCGCGAGCGAGCCCCGCTTCGTCGCGGTGTTGCGGGAGGGCCGGCTCCTGGGCGGCGCGCCGTTGGTGATCGAGCGCCGGGCGGGATTTCACTGGATCCATTCGCTTCCCTTCCTGCTCCCGGGCGCCCCGATCGCGGTTCCGGGCGCGCGCGCGGAAGTGGAAGCTGCGGTCGCGGGCGCCTTCGCAAACCTCCAGCGCGAGCTGCGCGCAGTGGGAGGTGAGTGGTCGCTCTACCGCTACCGGGACGAGCCCCCGGGGCCCGCTGCGACCGAAGCCGTGGGCGGGCAGACACGCATCGTGGAGACCGCGGTCGTGGATCTCGAAGGCGGCCTCGATGCTGCGTGGTCACGCATGGAGCGCAAGACCCGGCAGGCGATCCACGGCGCGCGCGTCGCGGGGCTGGTCTTCGCGGAGGAGCCGGAAGCGCTGCCCGAAGCCTACGCGCTCTACCTCCGTCAGGCGCGCGCGTGGACCGGGCATCGCGCGCGGCCGGCCGAGCTCTCGCGCCGGCTGCTCGCACGACCGGGCCTGGCCGACGGCGCGGGCGGCGCCGCGCAAGGCTTGGAGGCTTCGCTCGCGCGGCTCTTCACGGTGCGCGATGCGCGCGGGCTCCTGAGCGCGGTCCTCGCGCTCGACCATCCGCGCGAGCTGATGCCGTGGTGGAGCGGGACGCATCCCGACGCGCGCGGGCGGCAGGCGGCCGTGTTCCTGCTCGCGTCGGTCGTGGAGTGGGCGGCCCACGCCGGCCGCGCACGCGTCAATCTCGGCGGCAGCGCAGGGCTGCCGGCGCTGGCTGCGTTCAAGCGCGCGCTGGGCGCCGCCACCGTGCTCCATCCCGTGCTCTGGCTCGACGCGCGCCACGCCACGCCGGCTGGGCGCATGATCGCGGCCGCGCAAGCGGCGCTGCGGCGGCGGCGGGCGAGGGGGCGGGTGGCGTGAGGATCGCGACGCTCGCCAACGCTTCGGCCGTGCACGCCCGGCGCTGGGTCGAGCATTTTCGCGCGCGCGGGCACACGGTTGGGCTGTGGTCGCTCGAGCCTGGTCCTCCAGACCTGCCGCATTCGCGGCTGCCGCGCGCGCCGCTCCCCGGCTGGCTGCGCTATCCGCTCGCGCTCCCCGCGCTCGCGCGCGCGCTCGCCGGCTTCGCTCCCGACCTGGTGGACGCGCACTTCGTTCCCAACTACGGCCTGCTGGGCGCGCTCTCGGGACGCCGGCCGCTGGCTGTGACCGCTTGGGGATCGGATCTGCTGACGGTGGGGCCCCGCGATGCGCTCAGGCGAAGCCGCGCGCGATTCGTCATCGCGCGCGCCGACGCCGTGCTGGTGGACGCCGAAAACCTGGGCGCAGCTGCGCGCGCTCTGGGCGCGGCCACGGAGCGGCTTCACGTGATTCCGTGGGGGGTGGATCGGGCGCGCTTCAGGCCCGGTCCGTCTCGGGAGCCGGGCCTGCTGGTGAGCGCGCGCATGCACGAGCGGCTCTACGACCTCCCCACGCTGATCGCGGGCGTCCGGCCGGCCTTGGAGCGCCTGCCACACGCGCGGCTCGTGATCGCGGGCGACGGCTCGATGCGCCCTGGCCTCGAGCGCCTCGCGCGCGCAAAGCTGCCCGCCGGCCGCTTCGAGTTCGTGGGCCGGCTCGAGCCCGGCGCGCTGGCTGAGCTGCTGGGGCGGGCCGAGATCTACCTCTCGGCTTCGCTCTCCGACTCGACATCGGTGTCGCTGCTCGAAGCGATGGCGAGCTGCGCCGTCCCGGTCGTGAGCGACATCGAGGGGAACCGCGAATGGGTGGGAGAGGGCGAAGGTGCGCGTCTCTTCCCGCCGGGCGATTCGGCGGCGCTCGCGCGCGCGCTGGAGCATGCACTCGACGACTCCGCCTGGCGCGAGGCCGCGCGCGGCCGCAACCTGCGCGTGATCGCGGAGCGCGGCGACTGGAGCGCGAACCTGGGAAGGATCGAGGCACTCTTCGCCCGCCTCGCAGCCGAATCGGAGGGCGGGCGCCCGCACGGCCACGCGCCATCCCGATCGTCACGGGGCGGGCGCGGATGAGACGGCTGCTCGTCCTGTGCTACTTCTACCCTCCGCTCGGCGGGGGCGGGGTTCACCGCGTGCTGGGGTTCACGCGCCACCTGCCCCGGCACGGGTGGGAGTGCACGGTGGTGTGCGCGGACGCTGGGGACTACTGGGTGTGGCGTTCCGCGCGCGACGGAGGTGATTCGGGTGCGCGGCGGGAGCGCGCTCTCCGCTTGGCTGGGGCTCACGCGCGGAGCATCCGGCCGCCGTTCCACGCGCGCCTTCTCCGGGCTGCGCAAGCTCAGCGACTGGTGGCTGATTCCCGACTCGTACGTTGGATGGTCCCGACGCGCGCGCGCCGCCGCCGAACGGCGCGCGCGGCGCGGCGGATTCGACGCGATGCTCTCGAGCTCGCCCCCCGACAGCGTGCACCTGGCTGCGCTCGCCGTGCACAGGCGCATCGGCCTGCCGTGGGTCGCCGACTTCCGCGATCCGTGGGTGGGGCTTCACTTCCGCACGCCGCCGAGCGCATGGCATCGCGCCCGCCACGCTGCGCTGGAGCGGGCCGTCCTCGAAGGCGCGGACGTGGTTCTCACCGCCTCCCGCACGCACATGGACGGCATCGCAGCGCGCGGCGCCGAGCGGCCGCGCCGCGTCGTCCATCTGCCCAACGGATTCGAGCCCGAAGCTGCGCCTTCCGCCTCCGCTCCCGCCGCCTCGGGCGGGCGCGAGCGCTTCGATCTGCTCTTCACCGGCACGCTGGCCCAGATGCCGGACGCCGAGGTTCTGCTCGAGGCGCTGCACGACTGGTTCGCGCGCCACCCCGAAGCGCGGCGCCGGGTGCGGGCCCGCTTCGCGGGGCCCTACGAGACCGGTTACGAGGATCGCGCGATCGCGCTCGGGCTCAAAGGCATCGTGGAGTTTCTCGGGCCTCGCCCACACGCTGAGTCACTGGCGCTCCAGCGCGGCGCCGGCGTGCTCCTCCTGTGGAAGCCGCGCAACTATCCCACGATGGTCCCGGGCAAGCTCTACGAGTATCTCGACAGCGGGCGGCCGGTCCTCGCCGTGCTGCCGCCCGGCGACGAAGCCGGCGCGCTGGTCGAGCGCGCGGGCGGTGAGGTCGTGGCTCCCGGCGATCGGGCGGCACTCGCGGCCCGCCTCGAGCGGCGCTACAGCGCCTGGAAGGCGGGCGAGGCCGGGCCTTCCGCGCGTCCCGCGTGGCTCGCTGAGCACACCCGCGAGCGGCTGGCGGCGCGGCTCGCGGGCGTGCTCGACGAGCTCGTCGGAGGCCGGGGGTGAGTGGGGCGGAGGCGGCTCCGGTCACGCGATTCGAGCGCGCGTGCCTCGCGCTCGCCTTGGCGCTCGCGCTGGTCCTGCTCTGGCCGCTGCGGCACTACATCACAGACGACACCTTCATCCACCTCCAGTACGCGCGGCGGCTCGCGGAGGGCCACGGCCTGGTGTTCAACGTCGGCGAGCGCGTCTACGGCTGCACGAGCCCGCTGTGGGTAGCACTCCTCGCCGCCGGGATGACGATCGGCATCCCGGGGCTGGCGCTGGCGCGCGCCCTCGGACTCGCAGCGGCTCTCGGTTCCGTGCTCCTCTTCTTCCGGCTCACGCGCCTCACGCTCCGCACTCCCGAGTTTTGCGGGCTCGCGACGCTGGCGTGGGCGGGTCACGCGTGGATGCTGCGCTGGGCGCTGTCGGGCATGGAGACGCCGCTCGCGGTCGCGCTCACCCTGGCGGGTTTCGTCTCCCTCTCCTCCGGACGCGAAGTTGCGAGCAACGCGCTCACCGGAACGCTGTGGGGGCTGGCCGCTCTGACCCGGCCCGAGGCGACGTTCCTGCTCGCGCTGTGGGGCGTGCTGCTGCTCGCCGACTGCGGAGGGAAGCCCGCGCCGCGCTGGATCTCCGGCGTTGCGCCTCCGCTCGTGATCTACGGCGGCTGGCTGCTGTTCGCGAAGGCCTACTACGGGACGCCGTGGCCGCAGACCCTGGCGGCGAAGACCGCGGGTGCAACGGGCCTCGCGTACCAGATCACCAATCTCTGGAGGCAATTGAAGATCGTGGGCGCCACCGACGGGCTCCTCGCGATGGTCCTGGTCGCCGCCCTGCTGGGCGGACGCAAGCGCGTGGCGGGAGGGAAGGAGAGGCTCGCGCTCTCGTTGCTGCCTTGGGGCTGGCTCGCGGGCGTGCCCGTGCTCTACGCGGCGCGCGGCGTGCCTGTGCTGTCCCGCTACCTCCTGCCGCTCCTTCCGGTGCTGGGCTGGCTCGCGTGGCGCACAGCGGAGCGCGCATGGGTGGGGACGAATCCCGATCCCGCGCGCCGCCGCCGCGCCACGGGGTTCGCGGGCTTGCTGGCGGCCTTCGTCCTGGCGCAGAACCTCGTGGTCTACGGCACCGAAGTGGTTCCGCACGTGCGCTCCTTCTCGGCCGGACTCGAGCGCTCGCTCGTGCTCTGGGGCCGGTGGTTCGGCGCGCACGCGCCGCGCGACGCCGCGATCGCGACTCCCGACATCGGTGCGCTCGGCTACTACAGCGGGCTCCGCATCGTTGACCTGGCGGGGCTCGTGACGCCGGACATGGTTCCACTGCTGGAGCGCGAGTCGCCAGAGGACGTCGTGAGCCGGCTCTCGTTCGCGTCGTTCGCGCGCCCCGAATTCGTGGTGGACCGGGCGCCGTCGGCGAACGATCTCGCGCGACGCAGCCCCTACGCCCGATGTCTCACGCCACTCGGGCACGCATCGGTGCCGAATCTCGGCATCGCCCGGCCGGGCGAGGCGGTCTACACGTTCTACCGCGTCGAGTGGGACTGCTACGACGCGATGCACGCCGGGCGCTAGATGAGACGGCGCGGGGCTTCGGGGTAGAGCGGTTTCGGAAGCCTCTCCTCCGCTCCCGGGCCGGAGCGACGCAATTCAGCGCCGCGTAACGGGTCACGGCCCCGCATCGGCTCCTGCGCTGCACACTCGTGCAGGAGTCGGCCGTATTTTTTTCTCGCCTCGCAGCACTTTTCCTTTTGACAGCGCCACCGGTGGCCTCTACTGTGCGCGGGCCCAGTGGTGAAAAGTGGGTGACGGTGGTGTTTCGTGGTGGAAAGCGGGAACGGGGGAGAACCGCTTCGTGGCGTTCTACGGGACGAATACGTACGCCATTGATCACAAGGGGCGCCTGAGCGTCCCGGCCTCGTTGCGCCGTCCTGGCGGCCGCCAGCGACCCATCCAGACCTTCGTCCTCGTAGCCGGCTTCGAGGGCTGCCTGGCGATGTACGCCCCGGAGGATTGGGCGCGCGTGGAGGAGCGGTTGCGCAAGCTTCCGATGGGAGGAAGGAAGGCTCGCGCCTTCACGCGCGCATTTCTCATGGATGCCACCCCAGTGACGGTGGACGCGCAAGGACGCGTCACGATCCCGCCGGCACTGATGAGCCGTGCAGGGCTCGGCAAGGAAGCCACCCTGCACGGCGTGGGTGACCACATCGAGGTCTGGAATCCCGACCGGCTCAGCGCCGTGATCAAGGAAGCCCAGGCGAACTTCGAAGCGAACGCGGAGGAAGTGTTGGGAGAGCCCAACTCGTGAGCACCGTGGCACGTGCCCGGCCCGCCCGCGCGCCGCTCGCGGTCAATCTCGAGCTCAGCCGTGGGTCGCACGGCGCAGCTGCGCGGCTCGAGTGGCACGAGCGACAGGGCCGGCGCATCGCGCTGCTCAAGCTCAGCGGATGGATCGATCGCGCCGCGCTCGACCGTCTCGAGCGCACGCTCGAGAACCTCGCCGAGCGGGGCGGATGTGATCTCGTGCTCGACGGCTCGCGGCTGCGGCACATCGACTACCGCCTGGTTCCGGCGCTGGTGAACGCGCTTTCGCGCTACGAGTCCCGGGCCGGCAGCCTCGCGGTGTGCGGGCTGTCGGTCTACTTGAGGGATCTGTTCCGTCTCGGCGGCTGCGAGCCCCGCCTCACCGTATGGCCTTCCCTCTCGGACCTGCTCGGGTCCGCGGAGGACCCGGGCGTTGAGAGCGCATCATGAGCCGGTGCTGCTTGCGGAAGTCCTGGCGTGGCTCCGCCACGGCCCCGGCCTCTACCTCGACGCGACGCTCGGCGACGGCGGACACTCCGAGGCGCTGCTGGACTCAGAGCCCGGCGCGCGGCTCTGCGGTTGCGACCGCGACCCCTTTGCCCTGGCCTTCGCGCGCGACCGGCTCGAGCGCTTTGGAGACCGCGTGACCGTCGCCCATTCGACGTTCCGCGAGCTGCCCGGGGCCCACCGCGCCGCCGGGGGCGAGCCCTTCACCGGCGCGCTCTTCGACCTCGGGCTCTCCTCGCGGCAGCTCGACGATCCCGCGCGCGGCATGAGCTTCCAGACGGAGGGTCCGCTCGACCTGCGCATGGACCCGAGCCGGGGGACGAGTGCGGCCGAGCGGCTGCAGGCCGCCGACGAGCCATCCGTCGCGCAGGTGCTGCGCGCGCACGGCGACCTGCGCGAGGCGGCCACGCTCGCCCGCGCCATGGTCGCGGCCGCGCGCAGCGGCGGGCTCGCGACCACGCGCGATCTGGTCTCGGTCCTGGACCGGGCCCTGGGCGGGCGCCGTCATCCGCGGCGCTATGCCCAGGCGTTCCAGGCGCTACGCATCTGGGTGAACGACGAAGCGGCGGAGCTCGAGGCCGCGCTGCAGTGGCTGCCCGATGCCATGGGCCCGGGCGGTGTCGTTGTAACCATCGCCTATCACTCGGGGGAGGATCGAAGGATCAAGCAGGTGCTACGCGGCGCCCGGAGCTTCCCGAGCCGGCGTCGCCCGCCGCAGGCGTCCGAGGAGCCCGATCGCGGGCCCTGGCTGGAGCTGACCCGACGCGTCGTCACGCCGACACACGATGAAGTCGCCCGCAACCCCCGCGCGCGCAGCGCGAGGCTGCGGGCCTTTCGGAGGAAGCCGACATGAAGTCTCCGTTTCGCCGCAATCGTCCCCGTTGGCGCGCGCAAGATGCGCGCGTCTCCCGGCCCGGCCTCTGGCTGCTCGCCTTGGGGTTGGTCGGGATGCTGCTGGTCGAGGTCGGGCAGAGCTCACGTATGGCCGAGCTCTCGCTCTAGCTCGACCAGAATCGCGCGGCGCTCGTGCAGGCGCAGGCACGACTGGAGTTCGGGCGGGCCCAGCTCGAGCGCCGCATCACCCGTGCGGAATTGGCCCCGCAGGCGAGCAAGCTGGGCCTTCTGCCTGCCGACCCCAGGCAGGTCGTTGCGTTGCCCGCGGAGTTCCTGGCGGCTGAAGTGGCGGCCGAGGGGAATCCGGACCGGACGACGCTCCTGGGGTTGGCGGAAAGGGCATCTCGCGCGCTCGTGCCGGAGGCCACGGCCCGGGTTCGCACCGGGAACTGAGCTTCGGCTCGAAATCATATGAGGTGTGCCGGATAGGACCGGCCGCACCACCGCATCGCGCCAGTGAAGGCCCGGCGGTCTGTGTGAACCGCCGTTCCATGGAGGGTGAGTGGCCCACACGGAAGTGCGCAAGAGTCGGGTGCTGGTGGCTGCGGCCGGTCTGCTGTTGTCTCTCTTAGTACTCTGGGCGCGCCTGGTGTGGCTCCAGATCGTCTGCCACCCGCGCTTCGAAGCGCGCGCCGAGCGCAACCAGGAGCAGCGCGTCCTGCTGCCGCCGATGCGCGGCGAGCTCCTCGACCGCCACGGGCGGCCGCTGGCCCGCGACCTCGTCACGTGCGCCATCTCGGCCGCCCCCGGCGAGATGAAGGACCGGCAGGCCGCCTCCCTCGAGCTCGGCCGCGTGCTGGGCCGTGACCCGCGCATTCTCGAGCGCGCATTCGCACGCCGCTCTCGGTTCCTGTGGGTAGCGCGCCACGTGGCGCCCGAGCTCGGCGAAAGAGTCGGCGCGCTCGCACTCCCCGGCGTCTACGTGAGCCACGAGATCCAGCGCGAGTACCCGCTGGGGCCGGCCGCCGGCGAGATCCTGGGGCGCACCAACCTCGACAACTGCGGCGTCGAGGGCATGGAGCTCCAGCTGGACTCCGAGCTGCGCGGCCGCCCCGGATGGGCGACGCTCTTCCGTGACGGGCGGGGCCGGTCCCACTCGCTTCCCCGCGGCCTGAAGCGCGATCCGGAGCACGGCGCGGACGTGGTGCTGACTCTGGACGCGGACTTGCAGGCGATCGTCGAGACCCATCTGGCGCGGGCGGTGGACACGCTGGATGCCGTGCGTGGCTTCGCCGTGTTCCTGGATCCCCGCACCGGCGAGATCGTGGCGTCGGTGGACGTTCCTCATCTCGGACCCGGACGGGCGGGGAACTGGGCCTTCACCGACATCTTCGAGCCCGGCTCGACGTTCAAGGTGGTGGTGGCCGGGACGGTGCTCGAGGAAGGGCTCGCGCGCCCCGACCAGGTCTTCGAGGCCTCGGCCACAGGCGAGGCCATCATCGCCCCCGGCGCCCACTTCCACGACGTGCACAAGGGGGAGCGCTACACTCTTCGGGACGCGGTCCGCTGGTCGAGCAACATCGTCATGGGGAAGCTCGGTCTGCTGGCGGGCCCCGAACGCCTCTATCGCTACGCGACCGCGCTCGGATTCGGCAGCCTCACCGGCGTATCCTACCCGGGCGAGAACGCGGGGCGGTTGCACAGCCCGAGCCACTGGTCGGCGCGCTCGTGTCCGACGATCGCGATCGGCCACGAGGTCTCTGTGACTGCGCTCCAGCTCGCGCTCGCTTACGGCGCGATCGCGAACGGTGGCGTGCTCATGGAGCCGATGCTGGTACGGGAGTGCCGCGCCGGACGCGACGGCGCGGGGCGTACGACCGCGCCGCGGGCCGCGCGCCGCGTGTTTGGAGACGCCACCACGCGCATCATGCGCCAGATGCTGACCGCGGTGGTGGACAGCGGCACCGGGCGCGCGGCGCGCGTGCCGGGGCTCGCGATCGCGGGCAAGACCGGGACCGCGCAGAAATACGACGCCGCCATCGGAACCTACGGCAAGGGCATGTACCTGTCGTCGTTCGTGGGCTTCGTGCCCGCCGACGACCCGTGCCTGGTGGGAGTGATCGTGATCGACGAGCCGCGCGGGAAGCACTACTACGGCGGCGAGGTCGCAGCGCCCGTGTTCCGCGAGGTGATCTCCGACTTGCGGCGGCTGCCGCACGGCCCGCTCGACCCCGGGGTCTCGCAGGTCGCGGCCCGTCCGCCCGCCCCGGCGCCAGTTACCGTTCCGGACCTCGAGCTGCTGCCGCCTGCCGCGGCCGAACGCCGCCTCATCGACCTCGGCCTGCGCGTGCGGCTCGAAGGCGAGGGCGAGCGCGTGCTGGCGCAGTCGCCCGCGGCCGGCGAGGCGGTGGAACGCGGCGCCAGCGTCACCGCTTGGCTCGCGGCACCCGCCGATTCGGCGGGCGCGCGCCTGCCCGATCTCCGGGGGCTCTCGGTGCGCGAGGCGTTGCGGCGGCTCACGCTGTGCCAGATCCCCGCCCACATCGAGGGCCACGGAGTCGTCGTGCGTGAAGAGCCGGCGCCCGGCGCCCCGCTGCCGCGCAAGGATGGCGTGCGCCTGTGGTGCGAGCCGCGCATGACGGCGCCCGAGCCGCGGCCGACCCCGGGGACGCTCGCGGTCGCGAGCCGGCCCGGCGGGGAGCCGTGACCCTGCGCGACCTCATCGGGGAGATGGACGTGGCGGCGGTGCACGGCGATCCCGCGGTTTCGGTCGAGGGCCTGGCGCTCGACTCGCGGCGCGTGCGGCGCGGCGACCTGTTCTTCGCGCTCGCGGGCCTCCGGCAGGACGGCGGCGCGTTCGTCGATGCCGCGTTCGCCGCCGGCGCGTGCGGCGCGGTGATCACGCGCGGCGCTACCGCCTCGCGCACCCCCGTGATCGAGGTCGAGGACCCGAGGCTCGCGCTCGCGCAGGCGGCGTGCAGCTTCCACGGACACCCGTCCCGCGCGCTCACCGTCGTGGCGGTGACCGGCACCAACGGCAAGACCACCTTCACATGGATGCTCGAGTCCATCTTCCGCGCCGCCGGGCTTCGCACCGGACGGATCGGGACCACTGGGTACCGGATCGACGACGAGACGCGGCCCGCCCCGTTCACGACGCCCGAGGCGCCCGAGCTCCAGGGGCTGCTGCGCGAGATGGCCGATGTGGGCGTGCAGGCGGTCGCGCTCGAGGCCAGCAGTCACGCGCTCGCCCAGCGCCGTACCTACGGGCTGGAGTGCGACGTCGTGGCGTTCACCAACCTCACCCAGGATCACCTCGACTACCACGGGAACATGGAAGCGTACCTCGACGCCAAGCTCATGCTGTTCGACGGGCGGAACGGTGCGCGCGCGAAGCGGGCCGTGGCGGTGGTAAACGCGGACGATCCCAGCGCGGCGCGGGTGATTGCGGCCGCGGCGCGAGGCGGGATGGCGGTGGTGCGGGTCGGAACCCGGCAGGCCTCGGAGCTGGTCGTGGACGAGCTGAAGATCCTGCGAGAGGGATTGGGCGTGCGGTTCATGGCAGGCGCGCTGGAAGCCTCGACGCCGCGCGGCGGATGGCGGCAGCCGCCGCGCCGGGGAGGAGGCAACATCGACTTCGTCCTCCCCCTGCTCGGGCGTTACAACGGGATCAACGCGGCGCTGGCCGGTGCGGCCGCGCTTGC
>VBOS01000374.1 GCA_005893185.1 Candidatus Eiseniibacteriota bacterium | reverse complement strand
TCACGTTCAAGGATGTCGCGGGCTGCGACGAGGCCAAGCAGGAGCTGCAGGAGGTCATCGAGTTCCTGAAGGAGCCGCAGAAGTTCCAGCGGCTCGGCGGCCGGATCCCGAAAGGCGCGCTGCTGCTCGGACCCCCCGGCTCGGGGAAGACGCTGCTCGCGAAGGCGGTCGCGGGCGAAGCCGGCGTCCCGTTCTTCTCGATGAGCGGCAGCGATTTCGTGGAAATGTTTGTAGGGGTTGGGGCGTCCGTGACCGGCGATACTCCGGTGTTGATCCGACAGGACGGCGCCACGCACCTCACCACGATCGGCGAGTTTGTGGATGGGTTCTACGCAGACGACGACGGTGGCCACGTCGTCCCGATTGAGAGTGTCGAGACGCTCGGCTTTGAGGAGCGCGACTCCAAGTTCACTGGCTCGTCAAAGACGTTCGTGAAGGGGAGCGCGTGGCGCCGCGTGCGCGGCGTCTACCGCCACCGTGTGAACGAGATCTACGAGATCCACTACCTGGGCGGCGTGATCCGCGCGACCGCAGACCACAGCGTGTTCGTGCGGACACGGGACGGGATCAAGCCGGTGGCGGCGTCGGAGTTGAAGGCGGGAGATGTGCTCGTGAATCTCCCGCTCAAGGTACGCGGCGAGTACTCACCGCAGCACGGGACTGCGCACAGCGTGCGCGCGCACAGTTTCCCCGTCGACGGCGCGCAGCGGATGCTCGATGTGTACGACAGCCACGAAGAGAGCCGGAGCCAATACGACTACGCGCTGGCGCATCAGGGTGAAATGAGCCAGGCGTCCATCGGGGCGGCGATCGGCGTTTCTCAGATGACCGTGAGCAACTGGCAGCGCGGGAGGCACGAGCCTCGCGCACTCTCCGCCGAGCGTTCCGGTACGAACCTGCCCGAGCAGGTACCGATCACGACCGACCTCATGAGGCTGCTTGGCTACTACACCGCCGAAGGGCGCGAGAACAGCTGTCTCGAATTCACCTTCGGCACCCATGAGACTGACCTGCACGCCGACTGCGTGGAGCGCATGGAGCGCGTCTTCGGCGTCCGACCGCGGGTCCGCAGCACCCCAGACAACAGCACGAAGATCACCTACCACATCGCCCCGCTGGGTCGCTTCTTCGCCCGCCACTGCGGAACGGGCAGCCACGCGAAGCACATACCTGCGTTCCTATGGAACCTCCCGCGCGAGTACTTCGATGCCTACCTCACGGGTTATTCGCTGGGGGACGGATACACGACCCGCGAAGGAAAGCTGAGCATCACTTCAGTGAGCCAGCGGCTCATTCGTGAACTCACCTGGCTCTGCGCCATGCACGGAATCAAGGCAGGCGTGCGCGTCATGACCATGCCGGCAGGCCGCGTCATCAAGTCGAAACCGCTGCCGGAGACGACCGCGTGGAATCTCATTATCGGAAAGACGAGCAATCCCTTCCACAAGGAAACAAAGATTCGCGACCAGGCGAAGAAGCCGATCGTCCGCCGAGTGGTGCGCAAGGCATACGACGGCTTCGTGTACGATTTGTGCGGATGCGACAACGAGGCGTTCTTCGGCGGTGAGAAGCCGGTGCTGCTGCACAACAGCCGCGTCCGAGACCTCTTCGAGCAGGGGAAGCGCAACGCACCCTGCATAGTCTTTGTCGATGAGATTGACGCTGTCGGACGCTCCTGGTCGAGATGGACGGGTTCGAGTCGAACGAGGGTGTCATCATGATCGCGGCGACCAACCGGCCGGACGTGCTCGACCCCGCGCTGCTCCGTCCCGGTCGCTTCGACCGGCAGATCGTGGTGGACTGGCCGGACGTGCGCGGCCGCGAGGGCATTCTGCGCGTCCACACCCGCAAGATCCCGCTTTCCGACGAGGTGGATCTCAAGCAGATCGCGCGCGGCACGCCGGGCTTGGCCGGCGCCGACCTCGCGAACATCGTGAACGAGGCGGCGCTGCTCGCCGCTCGGCGCAACCGCAAGAAGGTCATGCAGCGCGACTTCGAGGACGCCAAGGACAAGGTGATGCTCGGCATGGAGCGTCGCAGCCTGGTGATGACCGAGGAGGAGCGCAAGAGCACGGCCTACCACGAGGGGGGCCACGCGCTGGTCGGCTGGCTGCTGCCCGGCTCGGATCCGGTCAACAAGGTCACGATCATCCCGCGCGGCCGCGCGCTCGGCATCACGTCGTGGGTTCCGCAGGAGGAGCGGCACAACCGCTCGAAGGAAGACCTCGAGCGGATGCTGTGCCACATGATGGGCGGGCGTGCCGCGGAGCTGCTGGTCTTCAACCACCTGACGACCGGCGCGATCAGCGACATCGAGCAGGCGACCGAGACCGCGCGCAACATGGTCTGCCGCTACGGCATGAGCGAGGCGCTCGGTCCGCTCACATTCGGCAAGAAGGAAGAGATGGTGTTCCTGGGCAAGGAGATCGCGACCCACAAGGACTACAGCGAGCAGACCGCTGTGCTGATCGACCAGGAGGTGCGGCGCATCATCGAGACCGCGTACAACGCCGCGATGCAGCTCCTGCGCGACAACATGGACAAGCTCCATCTGCTGGCGAACACGCTGCTCGAGCGCGAGGTGCTGGACGGCGACGAGATGGATCGCGTGCTGCATGGTGAGAAGCTCGAGCCGCTGCGTCCGGCCACCGAGCCCGAGCCCGCCGAGACTGCGGCCGCGGCCCAGGAGCCGCTCAAGGGGGCGGCGGGCCAGAAGCTCGAGCCCTTCTCGCCGCCCTCGCCGCGCCCCGCCGGGGCGTAGCGGACTCCGCGGCAGGCGGTCGGCGGGTTCGCTCACGCCCGTTCTTGCACCTGCCTTGCAACTTTTCTAAGGGATGCGGGGTCTAAATAGGTGCCACGTGTGAGATGCACGTGGGGGCGATCAAACCGGTCGCCACCTCTTCCAACGAGGATGGGAATCCAGGGCGAGACATCCCCCGGAGCCCCAACAAGATGCGCCCGGCGCGTCCGCCGGGCGTTCTTGTTTTCGGGCGCTTCGGCCCGCAGCTGGACGAGGCGGGCGCGCGCGCCGCCGCTCAGCTCGCCGCGCGGACTCCCTGCACCTCGCGCGCCGGCCCGTCGCCGAACGAACCGCCGCGGGCGGAGAGGGTATGGATCAGGGCGGTGGGCTTGAAGCGCTCGCCGCCCTCGGCGCGCATCGCGGACATGCGACCCTCGATCTTCGCGGCGCCGATCGAGTCCGCGTAGCGCAAGGGCCCCCCGCGAAACGGCGGGAAGCCGGCGCCGAACACCATCGCCAGGTCGAGCATGCCCGCGTCGGAGACGATCTCCTCCTCCAGGCAGCGTGCCGCCTCGTTGATGATCGCTAGAACCATGCGCTCGGCGAGGTTCTCGCGGCCGAGCGGACGGCGCGCGCGCCTTAGCCCCAGGAAACGGCGCAGCCCCGGCGCCTCCTTGCGCTCGCGACCGCGGTGACGGTAGAAGCCCAGCCCGCTCTTCTTCCCGAGTCGCCCCGCCGCCACCATCTTCCCGAGGATGGGCGAGAGCGTCATGCGCTCGGGGAACGCGCGGGTCAGGACCTCGGCCGCGTTCTTCGCGACGTCGAGTCCGACCTCGTCGAGCACCTCGAACGGCCCCATCGGCATGCCGAACTCGCGCATGGCTGCGTCGATCTCGAGCAGCGGGTAACCGTCCTCGAGCAGGTGCATGGCCTCGCGCAGGTAGGGCATGAGGATCCGGTTCACCACGAATCCGGGCGAGTCGCCGTCACGATCGTGGCGTCCGAGGTCTTCCGGCCGCGCACCACCTCCACCAGCGGCATGCGGTGGACGGGGTTGAAGAAGTGGAAGCCGCAGAAGCGCTCGGGGCGCGCGAGGCCGGAGGCCAGCTCGGTCACAGAGAGCGACGACGTGTTGGTGGCGAGGACCGCCTCGGGCCTGAGCCGCACCTCCAGCTCCCCGAACACGCGGCGCTTGACGTCGAGCTTCTCGACCACGGCCTCGAGCGCGAAGTCGGCGCGCCGCACACCCGTGAGCTCGATCCCGGGCAGGATGCGCGCCATCTGCGCGTCGAGCGCGCGCGCGCCGCCCTTGCCCTTGCGCGCGCGCTCATTGGCCAGCGAGCGCACCGTCTGGAGCGCGCGCGTGAGTGAATCGGGGCTCAGGTCGCGCAGGCGCACGTCGATGTTGTTGCGGCTCGCGAGCGCCGCGACGCCGCCACCCATGACGCCTGCGCCCACGATCATCAGCGTGCGCACAGGCGCGGGCGCCGGCGAAGGCTCGGCCACCGGCGGATCCTTCTTCGCGCGCTCGGAGAGCAGGAAGATGCGCACCAGGTTCTTGCACACCGGCCCGACCGCGAGCCCGCTCACCGCGTTCGCCTCGATCACCAGCGCCTGGTCCACCGCCCTTCCGGCCCCCTTCTCGATCACGTCGAGAGCGGCGAGCGGGGCGGGGTAGTGCCCGGCGGTGCGCTTGAGGGTCATCGAGCGCGCGCGGGACAGCACCAGCCCGCGCCCGGCCGCGCTCACGTCCATGAACCACGCCATGAAGCCGCGCGCGCGGTAGCGGTCGCGGCGGCGCTTCGCCGACCGCTTCTCCAACTCGGCCAGCCGGCGGTGCGCGTGCTCGATCAGCCAAGCTGCCGGCACGGCGCGCGCGATGAGCCCCATGCGCTCGGCCTTGCGCGCGTCCACGCTGCGCCCGGTGAGAATGAGATCGAGCGCCGTCGAGAGGCCCACCAGGCGGGGCAGGCGAGTCGTGCCGCCGAAGCCCGGGATGATCCCGAGCATGGTCTCGGGCAGGCCGATCTGCGTGTGCTCCTCCTCGGACGCGATGCGCGAGTCGCAAGCGAGCGCCAGCTCGGTGCCGCCGCCCAGGCAGATGCCGTCGATCGCGGCCACCGTCGGGCAGTGGAGCGCGGCCAGGCGCCCGAAGACCGCGTGCACGCGGCGCACCAGGGCGTGCACCTCCTCGCGCTCGGTGACGGCGGCGATCCCGTTCACGTCGGCGCCTGCGACGAAGGAGCCGGGCTTGCCGCTCATGAGCACAACGCCCCGCAGCTCGGTGTCGCTCTCGAGGACCGTGACCGCGCGCTCGAGATCGGCGATCGCGGGCTCGCCGATCACGTTCACCTTGCGCGAAGAATCGTCCATCACGAGGTGCGCCACCCCGTTCACCTGCCGCTCGACCCGGAAGATGCTCATCCGTCACGCTCCAGGATGAAGGCGGCGCCCTGCCCACCGCCGACGCACAGGGCTGCGCAGCCGAGCCTCAGCCGGTGGCGTCGCATCTCCATGAGCAGCGTGAGGAGCAGCCGCGCGCCGCTCGCCCCGACCGGGTGGCCGAGCGCGATCGCCCCGCCGTTCACGTTCAGGATGTCGAGCGGGATCTCGCCCAGCGCCCGCTCGCGCGACAGCTCGGCGCGCGCGAAGCCGTCGGATCTCGACGCCTCGAGGCAGGCGAGCACCTGGGCCGCGAACGCCTCGTTGATCTCGAAGCGCTCGATGTCTGCGAGCGAGAGCTTCGCGCGCTCGAGCGCCTTCGCGATCGCGAACACCGGCCCGAGCCCCATTCGCCGCGGCGAGAGCCCGGCGAAGGCGAAGGCGCGGATGCGCCCGAGCGGCGGCGCGGGCCAGGCGCGCGCGGTCGCCTCGTCCGCGACCAGGAGCGCCACCGCGCCGTCTGTGACCTGGCAGGAGTTGCCGACCGTGACGGCGCCGTTCTTGCGGTCGAAGTACGGCTTGAGCTTGGCCAGCGCCTCGAGCGTCTGCCCATCCCGCGGCCCGACGTCGTCGCGCACGATCTCGTGCTTGGGGGCCGGGAAGAGCGGCACGATCTCCTCGCGCAGCCGCTCGCGGGCTGCGATCGCGCGCTGATGGCTCATGAGCGCGTACTGGTCCTGACGCTCGCGCGTGATGCGGAACTCGCGGCTCAGGACCTCGGCGGTCTGGCCCATGTTGAGGCCGCACACGTAGTCGGTGAGGCCTTCGGCGATCCCGATGCGGGGCGTGAGCATGTGCGGCCGGAAACGCGAGAAGGCCGCGGCCTTCTGGAGCCCGTTCTTCGCGCGCATCAGGCTCTCGAGCCAGCCCGCGTACTCGAAGCTGTAGAGCAGCGGGATCTGGCTCATCGATTCGGTCCCGCCCGCGAGCACCAGCCGCGCGTCACCCGCGCCGATGCGCTGGGCGGCGCTCGCCACCGCCTCCATCCCCGATGCGCAGTTGCGGTGCACGGTGGCGGCCGGCACGGGCTCGGGGATGCCGGCGCGCAACGCGGTCACGCGCGCCACGTTCGTGGCCTCGGCCGGGCCCGCGCAGTTGCCGAGCACGACCTCGTCGAGCCGGGCCGGATCCAGCTCCTCGCGCGCCAGCAGCTCGGCGATCGCCACGCGACCCAGCTCGTAGGCCGGCGTCTCGCGGAAGACCGCGCCCGCCTTGACGAACGGCGTGCGCACGCCGCTCACGATCCAGCTCGTGGGTTGGCTCATCCGTGATCTCGCGCGGGCGCCACCGACCAAGGCCAGCGAAGCGCCCCGCTCACTCCTCGCTCTCGAAAAGCAGCGGAACGCACGCGACCCCGAATCTGTCGCAGCGCTGCTACGTCTGTCAATCGCGTGGGGGTGTGACGCGGGGGTTATCGGCAGGCCCGGCCCGGCTCCCCACCACCCTGCCGAGGCCGCACGCAGGGGGGCGCGCCCGGCAACGCTGCGGGCCGGGTGCCGGCGCACGGCGGGTCGGGGCAAGAAGGGGGCTCGCCCGGGACACTTCGCCCGTCACCCGATTTGCGCTTGAGCCCCGCCAGGCCCGATGTTAAGCGTTCCCGCCCGGCCCCCTTGGGGCCCGGCAGCCTGGAGACCCCGATGCCCGAGACGCTGGTCCAGATCTTCCTCGACACCGTCGAGCGGCACCGCAAGCCCGTGCAGTTCATGCACAAGGCGGCGGGGCGCTGGGAGTCCGTGTCGGCCGAGCAGGCACGGGCGGACGTCGAGAGCGTGGCCCTCGGGTTGCGGGAGATGGGGATCGGCCGGGGAGACAAGGTCGCGATTCTCTCGGAGAACCGCTACGAGTGGCCGATCGCGGACCTCGCGATCCTCTCGCTCGGGGCGGTCACGGTCCCGATCTACCCGACCCTCACAGCCGACCAGTGCGGCTTCATCCTCCAGCACTCCGAGGCCAAGGCCGCGATCCCATCGACCCCGGCCCAGCTCGCGAAGCTTCGTTCCGTTTCGGGCCGGCTCCCGGCGCTGCGCGCGTTCATTCCGCTGGATGCCGCTACGCCTCAGGGTGCCGGCGACAGCACATTCGAGCGCGTAATGGCGCGCGGCGCCGAGCAGCGCGCCCGCGAGCCCAAGGCGCTCGAGCGCATGGCGGCGTCCCTCGCGCCGGGCGACATCGCCACCATCATCTACACCTCGGGCACGACCGGCGAGCCCAAGGGCGCGATGCTCACGCACGCGAACATCGTCTCCAACGTGGACGCCTGCCTGCGCGTCGTGACCCTGCGGCCCACCGACACCACGCTCTCGTTCCTGCCGCTGTGCCACATCTTCGAGCGCATGGGCGGCCTCTATGCGATGCTGCGGGGCGGTGTGACGATCGCCTATGCGCAGAGCATGGATACGGTGGCGGCGGACGCCCTCGATGTGCGGCCCACCGTTCTGATCGGGGTGCCGCGGTTCTACGAGAAGGCCTGCGCGCGCATCATGGCGAACGGGCTCGCGACACCCGGGCTGCGGAAGCGTCTGTTCCAGTGGGGGACGGAGCAGGGCGCCGCCGCCGCGCGCGCGCGCTTCGAGGGCCGGCGCCCGCCGCTCCTTACCGCGCTGCAGGCCCGTGTTGCGGACCGGATCGTGGGATCGGCGATCCGCGCGCGCCTGGGCGGCCGCCTGCGCTTCTGCATCTCGGGCGGCGCGCCGCTCTCGCCTCAGGTCATGGAGTTCTTCTTCGCGATCGGGATCGATGTGATCGAGGGCTACGGCTTGACCGAGACCTCGCCTGTCATCTGCCTCAACCGGCCCGGGCGCGAGAAGCCGGGATCTGTGGGCCCGCCGGTCCCCGGCGTCGAGGTGAAGATCGGCGCCGAGGGGGAGATCCTGACCCGCGGGCCGCACGTCATGGCGGGCTACCTCAAGAACGAGCCCGCGACCCGAGAAGCTATGCGCGACGGCTGGTTCCACACCGGCGACGTGGGGGTTCTGGCGGCCGACGGCTCGCTCACGATCACCGATCGGCTGAAGGACCTGCTGGTCACGGCCGGCGGGAAGAAGGTGGCGCCGCAGCCGATCGAGGCGCGACTCAAGACCAGCCCGTGGATCTCCGAGGCCGTTCTGCTCGGCGACCGGCGGCCCTACGTCGTGTGCCTGATCGTCCCGAACTTCGCAGCTCTGGAAGCCGAGGCCGCCACGCGCGGCCTGAACGTCTCGGGCCGAGAGGATCTGGTGTCCCTGCCCGAAGTGCGGGCCCTGTACGCAGCCGAGATCGAGCGTCTGAACGCCGACCTCGCGCAGTTCGAGAAGGTGAAGAGGTTCGATCTGCTGGCCCATGAGTTGTCGCAGGAGGGTGGCGAGCTGACGCCCTCGCTGAAAGTCAAGCGCCGCGTCATCGCCCAGAAGTTTTCCGACACCATCGAACGGCTGTACGCTGCCGGGGCCGCTGCCGCATAGCGCCCCCTCCCACGAGGAGACTCTCCACGATGAGACTCGGTAGGACGCTGTCTGCCGTTGCGCTGGCCAGCGCGGTGCTCCCGGCAGCTGCGCTCGGCGCGGGCTACGGCATCTACGAGCAGGGGGCCGCCGTGCTCGGAATGGCGGGCGCGGGCACGGCGGCGGTGAACGACGCATCTGCGGTCTTCTTCAACCCGGCTGTGATGACCGGCTTTGCCGGCACGCGTTTCTACGGCGGGGGCACCTTCCTCCAGACCACCACGAGCTTCGCGGGAGTGGCGCCGCATCCCGGCTACGGCGTGACGGAGGAGATGAAGCCGCAGCAGATCTTTCCCGCCACAGCGTACCTCACGCACCGCTATCCCGGACCGTGGGCCATCGGCCTCGGCTACAACTCGCCCTTCGGGCTCGCGGTGGAGTGGAAGAACCCGGATCAGTTCACGGGCCGATACATCGTCACGCACGCAGCCCTTCGCACCTACAACTACAGCCTGGTCGCAGCGCGCGAGATGGGGAAGAAGCTGAGCGTGGGCTTCGGCGGCAACCTGGTCTGGACCCGGTTGGACCTCCGCAACCGCCAGTTCATCGCCACCCCGGGCGGCGGAGGGGGACAGCTCGAGGTCGCGAGCTTCACGCTCACGTCGAACGTGAACCCCGGTTACGGCTGGAACGCGGGGCTCGCCTGGGCGCCCTTGAAGTACCTCAAAGTCGGATCCACGTATCGCGGCCAGGTCATCATCCACGCGAACGGCGACGCCGACATCGACCAGTTCCCGACCGGCGATTCCCAGGTGGACGCGGCGGTTGCCGCCTCGCTTCCCCCGGATCAGCCCGCCAGCACCGTGATCCGCTTGCCCACGATCGGCGCGCTGGGACTCGCGTGGAGCTGGGGAAGCTCGTGGACCTTCGCGGGCGACGCGGTCCATACCGGCTGGTCGGTGTTCAAGGACATCCCGATCTACTTCCGGAACTCGACCTCGAGCAACCAGAAGATCGTCGAGAACTACGACGATTCGTTCCAGTTCCGCTTCGGGGCCGAGAACCGGCGGCCGGCGTTCACGTGGCGCTTCGGCTACTACATCGATCAGGCGGCCGCGCCCACCGAGTCGGTGAGCCCGACCCTCCCCGAAGCTGATCGCCAGGGCGCGACGCTGGGTCTGGGGATGGGATTCGGCACGGACAAGCGCCTGACGCTGGATTCCTACCAGCTCGCAGCCTTCGTGCAGAACCGCAAGACCGAGGGCGTCAACCGCGACGGTTATGAAGGTGAGTACAAGTCATTTGCCAGCGCGACCGGCGTGAGCCTCGCCTACCGCTGGTAGTCGCCCCGAGAGGAGCCTCATGACGAGCCGGAAGCGAGCCTCGCTGCTCATCGCCGCCGAGGTCGTGGCTGTGAGCTGCAGCAAGATCGGCCCCATCACGGGCCCCGCCCTCGCACCGGGGCGCGCCGACTTCAGCGTGGTCGCTGCGCTGGGCAGCGCCATCACGGCGGGCTTCCAGTCCGGCGGGCTGGTGAGCCGCCACCAGACCACCAGCTACGCTTCGTTGTTCGCAGCACAGGTGCGCGCGCACAGCATGGACCTGCCGCTCATCGACGGCGACGGCATCCCGCCGCTGCTCGAGCTCAAGCACTTCTATCCGCCCCCGATCCAGATCGGGCCGATCAGCACGACGCTCGGCAATCCGACGAACGTGGGCCTAGGGACCACCTACCACAACCTGGCGATTCCCGGCGCCCGAGTCCAGGACGTCACCGATACGACCCATTACCAGGCGGCGCCGCGCGACACCTTCTTCAACGTCATCCAGCGCAAACATGGCTCGCTCGCGCGGCAGATCGCGACGCAGCTCGACCCGCCGCCCACGTTCCTGCTGTTCGAATTCGGCTCGAGCGAGCTCCTGCGACCCGCCCTGAACGGCACGATCGTGGGCCTGACGACGGTTGCGTCATTCGCCGACTCCTTCCGGCTCGCGCTGGATACGCTCGCAGCTCTGCTCCCGAACGCGAAGCTCGCGGTCGTCAACGTGCCCGACGTCACTCAGCTGCCCTTCTTCACAACGGTATCGAACAAGCAGCTCGACGCGAACGGCAAGCCCGTCGTCGACGCCAACGGCAGAACCAAGTTCCTGCTCGGCCCCCTGTTCGATTCCAGCGGCAAACCCCTCCCGCTCAGCGCCAGCGATCAGGTGCTCCTCAGCGCGCGGTCGGCGGTCGCGAATGGGTACGGGTATCCGATCGGGACGTTCTCGTATCTCTCGGGCTCTCCGGTCGCCGGGCAAGGGATCGGGCTGACGGATGCGCAGGTGCTGTCGAACAGCGAGGTGCTCACGGTCCAGGATCGGGTCAACAAGTTCAATGCCATCATCGACACCACGTCCCGGTCCGTCACGCATCCTCACGACTTCGCGGTCGTGGATCTCGACGGGTTGCTGCGCCGGGCGAAGAGCCCGGGGATCGAGCTGCGGGGCGTCGTCTACACGACCCGATTCGTGACGGGCGGGCTCATCAGCCTGGACGGCGTGCATCCCAACGATCTCTGCCACGCCCTGCTGTGCAACGAGCTGATCGGCGCCGTGAACGCGAAGTTCGGCTCGAACATCCAGCCGCTGGATCCGCTCAAGTTCGCAACTCCCACGTCGTCCGGCGCGAGCGCTTCGCGCTCGCCTTAAGGCCAGGGCCGCGACCGCCTCAGGCGGGCGCTGGCGTCAGCCGGTCCCAGATCTCCGCGTCCATCAGGGTGGGCGGAATGCTGCCGCTCGCCAGCACCGCCGAGTGGAAATCGTAGAGGTTGAATCCCGCCCCGAGCCTCCGCTTCGCCTCCTCGCGCAGCTCGAGCAGCAGGAGCTTGCCCACGAGATAGCTCATCGGCTGGGTCGGCGATCCGGTGTAGCGCTTGACCTCGGCCTCGGCGTTGACTCGCTCCAACATCGCCTGCTCGACCAGGAAGTCCACCGCCTGGGCGAAGCTCATCCGGCCGGTGTGAAGCCCGACGTCGATCACGACGCGGCACGCGCGCCACAGCAGGTCCTTGAGCTGGAAGACGCGGGTGAGCGGGTCGGGATAGTAGCCCTCCTCGAACATCATCTCCTCGCAGTAGAGCGCCCAGCCCTCGCACATCACGGTGCTGTCCGCGATCCGGCGCAGGCGCGAGCCCCCGCGATTCGAGTGGTAGAGCTGCAGGTGGTGGCCCGGATAGGCCTCGTGCGCGACCGTCAGCGGGATCGCGGCGAGGCAGTGGCCCTGGAGCTGCTGCTCCTGCTCCTCACGCGGGCGCGACGGGTCGACCGGCGTCACGTAGAACAAGCCCGTCTGGTCGTGATCGAAGGGCGACGGCGCGAGGTAGGCGGCATAGGGCGTCGTGGGGCGCTC
>VBOS01000378.1 GCA_005893185.1 Candidatus Eiseniibacteriota bacterium | reverse complement strand
CTCGACGCGCACCCGACCGGCCCGGCCCATCGCCGCCCGCATGCGGTCGTCGTCGAGCAGGGCCGCAATCCGGTCCGCCAGGGGCGCGACCTGCTTCGACGGTACGAGGAACCCCGTTCCGCCGTCGACGACCGCGTCTTCGCATCCCTTGTGGTGCGTGCTCACGACTGGTTTGCCGCAGGCCATGGCCTCGAGGATCGAGACCGGCAGCCCTTCCATGTAGTACGAGGGCAGCGCGAAGATGTCCGAGCACTTCATCAGGGTCTGGACGTCGTTGCGCCAGCCCAGCACCTTGACGCGATCGCCCGCTCCCTCATCTGTCACCATGCCACGCAGGCGCTCGAGGAGCGGACCCGTGCCCGCCAGGAGAAAACATGCGTCCCGGCGCGTCTTGCAGATTTGGAGCGCCGCCTCGATGAACTGGACCACGCCCTTCTCGGGGATCAGCCGCGCGACGCCGAGCACGATCTTCTGCGCGGGATCGATGGAGAGCTCGCGCTCGAGGCTCGCGCGCTCCTGGCGCGGCACATCGGGCGTGAAGCGCTCCAGGTCCACTCCCATCCCGGCGATGCGGAAGACCCGGCTTGCGTCCTTCGCCAGCGGCGTACGGCGGGCCAGCCGCTCGTCGTAGTCGTTCATGACGATGATCGCGTCCGTCAGGGGCGCGAGACCGCGCTCCACCTGGTAGCGCATCATCCAGTTGAGGGCGCCCTGGGCGGGCCCGCACGCCAACCCGTGCGCGAAGTAGACGAAGCGCGTCCTCCCGGCGAGGCTCGCGGCGACCCGCCCCACGACCCCGGCGAGCGAGTTGTGGCAGATCACGGCCTGGATCTTCTGCTCGCGGATCACGCGCCGGATCCTCCAGATCGCCCGCAGTGCGAAGGCCGGGTTGAGGCTCCGCTTCATCCCGTGAGAGAAGACCTCGAAGCCCGCTGCGCGCAGCGCGTCGGCGTCTGGTCCGTCGCCCGTGCAGATGCACACTTCGTGTCCCCGTGCCCGCTGGGCGTTCATGGCGGGAATCAGGAACCACCGCAGCGTCTCGGCGGCTCGCGACAGGTGCATGATCCGCATGGCGTGGGTCTCGTGCCCTCTCAAGGATTCCGGCCCGCGAAGTGAGCGCTGGGTTTCCCGTGGACGGCGAACGAACGGGGTCTCGCACCCGAGCGGCCCTCGAGCGGCGCGATGGGCACCCGCCCGATCCGCCGGGTGCTCAGAGCCGGACGAACCTCCTCATCAGGACTCCGTTATCGGCATGAACGCGGGCGAAATACAGGCCCGGGCCCGTGCGCGAGCCGTCCTTCGTCCTGCCGTTCCACGAAAGGTCGGCTTCGCCGGCCTCGAACATCCGCTCCTCGCTCCACAGCGCGCGACCCTGGAGGTCGTAGATCTCCCATCGCACGAGTGCCCGCTCCGGAAGCCCGAGCCGGAAAGAGACCGGGCCGGGGGCCGGATTGGGGCGGGCGGCGGACAGCGTGAGTCGAGCGGGGGGCGTGACCGGCGCGGCCGGAGCGCCCGCCGCCTCTCGCGCATCGGGCGAGCGCGCGCGCCCCGCGCGCGCGGCGGAGGCACTCGCTCCCGTCGTGTACTCGATGTGCAGCAGAGGCGCAGCCGGAGCGTTCCCGTCGTACGCCCAGGCGGTGCGGTGGCCGCTGCCGCTCACGATGATCGCGACCGCATTGCCGCTCGCCCATCCCGGGCGGCTCACGATCTCCTGGATCACGGCGATGAGATCGGGCGTCCGCTGATTCCCCGCGGCCTCGCCAGCCACCCACGGGACCGGCGACCAGGGCGTGGCAGCAGTGGTGCGGGGCCGGGTCGTCACGTTGAAGGCGGATGAGCCGAAGGAGGGGGCGTTGTCGGAGGCCTCGGCCTGGAACGTGAGATTGGTGGTCACGCTCTGGGACTCCTTGGCTGCGAATTGGACCCACGCAGCTGTGATGGTCGCGCCCTTCGGAATCGCGAGGCCCGACCAACGCATGCCGACCGTCTGGATGACGCTTCCGTCGGCCGTCATCTCGAGGTCGCTGCTGTTCACGTAGATCGTCCCGCTCGCCGCCTCTTCGACGTCGTCGATCCAGGCGGCAATGCGCTGCTCGAGCGCGATGGGCCCTAAGAGCGTGGTGCTAGCGCTCGCCGGCGCGGATGCGAGGCCGCCTGAGTCGGTCGCGATCAGCGTCACGGTGTAGGTGCCAGCCGCCACGTAGGTGTGCTGCGCGGTCGCCGTGGGTGCAGTTGTGGTGACAGCTGGCGACCCGTCGCCGAAATCGAAGCGGTAACTGGCGATCGGCGTGGCGTCCGTGTCGGTGGATGTCGATCCGTCGGCGATCACGGTGAGCGGCGGGCTCGCGGCCTGCGCCAGCGAGAGCGCGGCGGTGGGAGGACTGTCCGGCGGGCTCACCGTGATGCTCGCGCTCGCCGGCGCAGATGCGAGGCCGCCTGTGTCGGTCGCGATCAGCGTCACGGTGTAGGTGCCGGCCGCTGCGTACGCGTGCTGCGCGGTTGCCGTGGGAGCGGTGGTGGTGACAGCCGGCGAGCCGTCGCCGAAGGTGAAGCGATAGGTCGCGATCGGCGTGGCGTCGGCGTCGGTCGAGGCCGAGCCGTCGGCGGTCACCGTGAGCGGCGGGCTCGCGGCCTGCGTTACCGCAAGGCGGGCGGTGGGAGGACTGTCCGGCGCGCTCACCGTGACGCTCGCGGTCGCCTGAGCCGAGCCGAGACCGCCGGAGTCGGTGGCGATCAGCGTCACGGTGTAGGTGCCAGGCGCTGCGTACGTGTGCTGGGTGGTGGAAGTGGGCGCCACGGTGGTGACAGCGGGCGAGCCGTCGCCGAAGGTGAAGCGATAGGTCGCGATCGGCGTGGCGTCGGCATCGGTCGAAGCCGAGCCGTCGGCGGTCACCGTGAGCGGCGGGCTCTGCGCCTGAGTGGCCGTGAGCCGCGCAATCGGGGGCGCATCCGGAGGCGTGAATTCGACGTGGAGGAGGGGGGCCAGCGAGGCGTTTCCATCATAAGACCAGGCGGTGCGGTGGCCGGTCCCGGTCACGATGATCGCGAGCGCGTTGCCGCTCGCCCACCCGCTGCGGTTCACGATCTCCTGGAACACGGCCTTCAGGTCCGGGGTGCGCTGATTCGCGCCCACCTCGCCTGCGTTCCAGGGAACGGGCGCCCAGCTGGCGGCGGCGGTCGTGCGCGGCCGGGTCGAGACGTTGCCGAGGGCGGTGGTGAATGTGAGCGCGTTGTCGGCGGCCTGCCCGCGGATCGTCAGGCTGGTCGCCTCACTCTGGGATTCCTTGGCCGCGAACTGGATATACGCCTTCGTGATGGTCGCACGCTGCGGGACGGCGAAGCTGGTCCAGCGCATGCCGACGGTCTGGATGCTGCCGTCGTAGACCAGCTCCAGGTCTGGGCTGCTGGTGACGGGCTTCACCGCCGTTGCCTCTTCCGCGTCGTCGGACCCTGCCGCCACGCGGCGGTCCACGCCCGCCGTCGCGACGGTGGCTGTGGCCGTAGCTGGCGTCGACGAGAGGCCGCCTGAGTCGGTCGCGACCAGCGTGACGGTGTACGTGCCAGCTGCCGCGTACGCGTGCTGGACGGCCGCCGTCGGGGCCGTGGTCGTGACCGGGGCCGAGCCGTCGCCGAAGTCGAACCGGTAGCTCGCGATCGGCATGGGATCGGGGTCGGTCGAGGCCGAGCCGTCGGCGGCGACGGTGAGCGGCGCGCCCGCCGCCGTGACCGACAGGCGGGCCGTCGGGGCGCCGTCGATGGTGACGCTGGCGCTCGCTAAGGCCGACACGTACTCGGCGCCGTCGGTCGCTGTGAGCGTGACGGTGTAGACGCCGGCCGCCGCGTAAGCGTGCTGCATCGTCGCCGTGGGCGCGGTGGAAGTGACAGCTGGCGTGCCGTCGCCGAAGTCGAAACGATAGCTCGCGATCGGCGTGGCATCGGTGTCGGCGGAGGCGGAGGCATCCGCGATCACCGTGAGCGCCGGGCTCGCGGCCTGGACCGCCGTCAAGCGGGCGACGGGCGGCGCGTCCACGGTGATGACAGCTGTGGCCGGAGGCGATGTGAGATTACCGGAATCGGTGGCGGTTACGCGCACGGAGTAGGTGCCTGGCGCCGCGTAGGCGTGCTGCGTGGTCGCAGTCGGCGCCGTGGTCGTGACCGGTGGCGAGCCGTCGCCGAAGTCGAAACGGTAGCTCGCGATCGGCATGGGGTCGGGGTCGGTGGAGGCGGAGGCGTCCGCGTTCATGGTGAGCGGCGGGCTCGGTCTCTGCGTGACCGACAGCCGGGCCGTGGGCGCGCCGTTGACGGTCACGCTCGCCGTCGCGGGGGGCGACGTGTATCC
>VBOS01000373.1 GCA_005893185.1 Candidatus Eiseniibacteriota bacterium | reverse complement strand
GTCGAAGCGCGGCAGTTCCGCGAGGAGTGACGCATCAGGCGGGCCGCCGAAGGGAATCACAGTGAGATGGTCGCGCGTCGCTGCTCGCATCGCCTCGACAACCTCGTCGCGGCTCGCGGGCTTGAGCGCCAGGCGCGGCGCGTGCCCGGGGGCGCCGTAGCGCGAAGCTTCGGCAGCGCGCGCGGAGTCCAGACCGAGAGTCATCGAGGCCATGGGCGACAGCGTAGTGAAGTTGGCCGGGGCGATAAAGCATGGCTCGCGCCCTGAGGAGGCCTTGACGGCACCGCTCGACCCGCCGATATTGAATGGTGGCTGGGCGCACGGCACCGGTTGCTCGCCCCCTGTCTACCCGGTGCCGGTTTCTCGTGTCGACTACCCTCCACACGCGACTACGAGGCTGCCCACTTCCCGAACCTTGCGGTTCCGCTCCTCACCCGATCGACAAGAGGAATTTGCTCTGGGCAATTCCCAGGCGGGCCGCAGCCGAGTCACGGGCCACGGACGCAGGAGTGGAGCGTCGAATCATGAAGCGAGCAGCCGGTCTCATCTTGAATGGCGTGATCGTCGCCCTGGTCATCGCCGGGTGCGGCGGGCAGAAGAACCCGCTGGTGCTTCCCAACCAGCCCCCCGAGGTGGAGCTCTTCGCGCGGCGGCTGGATCACTCCGGGACCGGCCCCCATGCGTACCGGCTGCAATGGGTGGGGCGGGACCCGGACGGGCGGATCGATCACTACCTGTACGCGCTCGAATCGCCCGGCGAGAATCCGCGCACCGCCCCGTGGACCGCGACCACGGAGCGCGAGCATCCGCTGAGCTTCCCCGCCCGCGCGGCCGCTCCGGCCCGGGTTGCGATCACGCCGATCGAGCCGAGCGTATTCACCGTGCAGGCGGTGGACGGGCTCGGGGCGAGATCGGCGCCGGCCGAGATCGCGTTCTTCGATGGCGCTCTGGCGCCGCGGGTCGAGATCGTGTCGCCGAAGCCGAATCCTTTGGTTCGCCTCGACGTCGCGCCGACCCTCTGTGTCGAGTGGGCGGGAACCGCATTCGATGACGACTCGTCGGCCGAGCGGGTGACTGAGTACAAGTACATACTGCTGACGTCTACGACCGGGGTCGATGTCGCGACCGCGCTCACGAATCCGGATTCGGTCCGCCGCTACTACGCGGCGCGCAACTGGTCGGGCTGGGTGTCGAAGCGCGGGAGCGCGTCGAGCACGGTCTTGCGGGGCCTCACGCCGGACCGCGAGTATGTCTTCGTCATCACCTGCTTCGACGAGGACGGCAACTACGATCCCGTCTTTTCGCTGAGCAGCAACATGATCCATTTCCGCGTCACGTCCTCACCCTCCTTCATCCTCCCGCGCATCACCGTGTTCAACCAGTTCCTCCACTACCAGCAGGTGCAAGGCTCGGTCGACACGTCGCGCGTGATCAACTTGGAGGTCCCGGCCGGCGAGCGACTCACCTTCAACTGGTACGGGACGCTGATACCCGGCCGGCAGATCACGGGCTACCGCTGGGCGCTCGATCTCGTGACGCCGGGCGCAGACGGCGGCGACGACGATGATTCCGACCACGGCGACCAGAACGGCGATCGGAGCCGCCGCGATCGCGACGACGACCGGCGCTGCGTGGCGATCCCACGCCCGGGGCATTGGAGCCGCTGGTGCCCGACCCTGACCTCCATCACGCTGGGGCCGTTCGCCGGCCGCGAGGTCCATCGCCTTTACATCGAGGCCCGGGCGGGCTCGGGCTGCGATGGTGAGGGAAGCAGCATCAGCCTCGTCGTCATCAATTTCGCCGTGGTCGGGGCGACGCTGGGCCGCGATCTGCTCATCGTGGACGACACGCGGTTGCTGCTGGACCGCATCAACCCCGGGACGACATGCGGCGATCCCGCGAATCGCCCCATCGGCAACTGGCCCACCGCCGCAGAGCTCGACACGTTCCTGTACGCGCGCGGCGGCGCGCCCTGGCGGTGCTACCCGCCCGGAACCATGAGCACGCCGGGGGTCTTCAGC
>VBOS01000044.1:544-10599 GCA_005893185.1 Candidatus Eiseniibacteriota bacterium | reverse complement strand
GCCGAACCGTTCGCGAACAGCGCTGGCGCTGATGCTCCTGCTCGTCCCCCTCGCCATCCGCCCGGCGCGCGCCCACGAGTACTGGCTCTCGCCCTCCCAGTGGCGCGTGGACCCGGGCCAGACCGTTTCGTTCGGCGCGCTGGCCGGAGTGGGCTTCGCGGGCGAGCGCAAGCTCTATTCGCCCGAGCGTGTGGTGCGGCTCGTCGCGCGCGCGGGGCGCGAGCTGGATCTCACGCCGGTCGCGATCCCGGGTGACTCGACCTGGGCACGGTTCGCGGCCGCCGATGCCGGCGGGTTGCTGCTAGCGTACGAGTCGGACTTCTCGACCATCACGCTCGACGAATCGACGTTCGATCGCTATCTCGAGGACGCGGGACTCGACGGGCCGCTCGCATCCCGCCGGGCGCTGGGCCACGGCGGGCCGGGCCATGAGCGGTACCGCCGCTGCGCCAAGGCCTGGCTCGCAGGCGACGTCGTCGCCCGCGCCACGCAGGCGTTCGGGCTCCCACTCGAGATCGTTCCGCTCGCATCGCCCGGGGCGGACGCTACGCTGCGCGTGCGCGTGCTGTTCGAGGGCCGGCCGCTCGCGGGCGCGCTGCTGCGCGCCTGGCGCCAGCCGCTGGGTTCCGGCGGGCGCCCGCTCGACCCCGCGCGCCGGGACTCGGTGGCGGCGGTGTTTCGCGGGCGGACCGACGCGCGAGGCGATGTGCGCGTGCCGGTCGCGGAGCCGGGCGAGTGGCTCTTGAGCGCGGTCCACATGATCCCATCGCGCGACCGTCTGAGCGCCGACTGGGAGAGCACATGGGCGTCCCTGACTTTCGCGCGGGCACCGGCTCCACGCTGAGCCCGGTACGGCGCGCGCGCGCCGGTTGACCGCAGCCGTCGTCGTCGCTTTACTCCCCGCGTGATCCGCCCCCGCATCCTCCTCTTGCTGTCGCTCGCGCTCGCGCTGGCGTCGTGCGCCACCAATCCCGTCACCGGAAAGCACGAGCTCTCGCTGGTCAGCTTCGACCGCGAGCTGCAGATCGGGCGCGAGGGCCACCAGGCGATCGTCGCCGAGTACGGGGTCTACGATGATCCGAAGCTCGCCGCCTACGTGGACACGATCGGGCAGTCACTCGCCCGCGTCTCCCACCTGCCCAGCCTCGGCTGGACCTTCACCGTTCTGGACGACCCGGTCGTGAACGCATTCGCAACGCCCGGCGGCTACGTCTACATCACGCGCGGCCTCCTCGCGCACCTCAACTCGGAAGCCCAGCTGGCGGGCGTGCTGGGGCACGAGATCGGTCACGTCACAGCTCGTCATACGGCGCAGCAGCTCACGAAGCAGGAGATCGCAGGGGTCGGGCTCGCGCTGGCGTCGGCCCTGTCCGAGGATTTCCGGCGCTACAGCAAGGAGGCGCAGAGCGCGCTCGGACTGCTGATGCTCAAGTACAGCCGCGACGACGAGACCCAGGCCGACGAGCTGGGCGTGGAGTACAGCGCGAAGGCCGGCTACGACCCGCGCGAGATGCCCGCCACCTATCGGATGCTCAAGCGCGTCGGCGAGCGCGCCGGCCAGGGGCTGCCGGCTTTCCTCTCGACCCATCCGGATCCGGGCGATCGCGAGGAGCGCACGCGACGGCTCGCGGCGGCGGCGGCGGGGGGCAAGCCCGCGCTCGTGGTCGCGAGCCGCGGCTACGTCCAGCGCCTCGACCGGCTGGTCTTCGGGCACGATCCGCGGCAGGGCTACTTCGAGGGCGATCGCTACTTCCATCCGCAGATGCCGTTCACGATGACTTTTCCCGCAGGCTGGCAACACCAGGATGCCCGCACCCGCGTCACGGCCGGGTCGCCCGACCAGGGGGCGGTGATGGACCTGAGCCTCGTGGAAGCGGGCACGCAATCGCCTGCGGGCTACGCGCGCGACCTCGTGCGCCGCGGGCGCGTGCTGGACGCGAACGGCGCAGGCGAGTCGTTCGGGGGGCTCGAGGCCTGGGTCGGCAGGCTGGAGGCGAAAGGCGAAAGCGGCGAGCTGATGACGTTCGTCGCGGCCTTCGTTCGCAGCGCGCCCGACCGGATGATGCAGATCGTCGGGCGCAGCGCCGCCCCGGGCGAAGCGGATGAAGCGAGGATCGTGTCCAGCATGCGTTCGTTCCGCGCGCTGACCGATCACGCGCGGCTCGCGGCCACCCCCGATCGCGTGCGCGTCGTGCGGGTGGGCACGTCGGGCAGCTTCGAGACCGTGATCGCAGGCTTCGGGCGTCAGGCGGTGGATTCGCTCGGGTCTTCGATCCTCAACAACGTGGAACCCGGCGACGAAGTGCGCGCGGGCGAGCTGCTGAAGTTCGTGGAGCCGGGGCGGACGCGCTGAACCGGGCGTCGCCGCCCGCCCGGGACGGCCCCCATCTGCGTCACCGCGAGCCCGCGGCACGGGCGACGCAACGCCGCGCGCGACAAACGAGTTGACACGGCTCGGACCCATGCGTAGGTTCCGCCGCGATCTGCCATGAAACGTATCCTCATGCTCGCACTCGTGGTCCCCGCGCTCGGCGGTGGAACTTATGCCATGAAGGAATCGTTCTGGGTTTCGCTCGGGAACCGCACCGGTCCCACGCAGCCGATCGCCTTCAGCCATCAGATCCATGCCGACACGCTCGGCATGAACTGCCTCTACTGCCATTACAGCGCGGAAAAGTCGCCGGTCGCCAACCTCCCGCCTGTAAGCACGTGCATGGGCTGCCACAAGCTGGCGCGCGCCGACCGGCCGGAGATCATGAAGCTCGCCGGGTACTTCGAACGCGGCGAGCAGGTGCCGTGGGTCGAGGTCTACAAGCTTCCGTCCCACGTGAAGTTCAACCACAAGCGCCACGTCAAGGCCGGCGTCCAGTGCCAGGACTGCCACGGGCCGGTCCAGACCATGAAGGTCGTGTACCAGTATTCGTCCCTCAAGATGGGCTGGTGCATCAGCTGCCACCGGCAACACATGGACGACGCGCAGAACCCGACCACGATGGACTGCGTGGTCTGCCACCACTAGGAACGGAATGAGCGACTCGATCGTCTTCGACCGCCGTGACTTCCTGAAGCTCGTCGGCATCGGCGTTGCCGGAGCCGCATCGGGCTGCGCATCGCCGCCGGCGGAGAAGTGGATCCCGTACCTGGTGGCGCCCACCGACATCCTCCCGGGCGTGCCCTACTGGTACGCCAGCACCTGCCGCGAGTGTCCGGCAGGCTGCGGCGTGCTGGTCAAGGCGCGCGAGGGGCGCGCGATCAAGATCGAGGGCAATCCGGACCACCCCGTGAACGCAGGCGGCCTATGCCCGCGCGGCCAAGCTGCGCTGCAGGGACTCTACGATCCCGACCGCGTGAAGTCGCCGCAGGTGCGGGAGAACGGCGCATGGAAGCCGATCTCCTGGGACGACGCGCTCAAGCTCGCGGGGGAGAAGCTGGGCGAGGCATCGCGCGGGAGCCGCGGCATCGCGCTCGTCACCGACCACGCCACCGGCTCGCTCGGGGCGCTGGCCGCCGAGTGGGCGGCCGCCGCGCACGCCACGCATCTCGTCTACGAGCCGTTCGCCCACGAGAGCCTCCGTGAGGCGAGCCGCCGCACCTTCGGCCGGGGCGAAGTGCCGCGTTACGACTTCGCCTCCGCGCGAATGATCGTATCGTTCGGCGCCGACTTCCTCGAGACCTGGATCTCGCCGGCCGGCTTCGCGCGCGGCTTCGCTCAGGCGCGCGCCGGCTCGAGTCCGGCGCGCTTCGTGGCGGTCGAGCCGCGGCTCTCGCTCACAGGCGCCAACGCCGACGAGTGGATCGCGTGCCCGCCCGGCACCGAGATGGCGCTGGCGCTCGGGATGAGCCGCGTGATCCTCGAGCAGCAGCTCGGTCCGGTCGTGCCCGAGCACGGCGCGCTGCTGGGGTCGCTGGCGGCGTTCGCGCCCGAGAGCGTGGAGAAGCAGACCGGCGTACCCGCCGCCAAAGTGGCGGCGCTGGCCAAGGAGTTCGCCCAGGCCTCGCCCGGCCTCGCGGTCGGCGGCGGAATCGCAGCGCAGGGCGAAGCCGCGACCGCGCTCCATGCCGCCGTGAACCTGCTCAACTATGTGGCCGGGAATGTCGGCCGCACCGTGCGCTTCGGCCGCGTTCCGAACTTCGACGCCGTCGCGGGCTTCGGCGAAGTGCAGCGCCTGATCGCAGCCATGGGAGCCGGCAAGGTGGAAGCGCTGATCGTGCAGGGCGCGAACCCAGCCTACGGCGTCCCGGCGTGGGCCGGGTTCGCGGCGGCGATGGACAAGGTGATCTTCAAGATCGCGATCACGGAGGCCTGGGACGAGACCGCTTCGAGCTGCGACTGGTGCAGCCCGCGACCCAGAAGCTCCCGATGTTCGACGCCAAGGCGCCGGGGGAGACGCTGCTCGCGCTGGCCCGCAGCGCGGGGCTCAAGCGCGCGTGGCCCGAGAGCTGGATGGACTACCTCAAGGCGCGCTGGAAGCCGCTGCATCAGCGCATGGGGCGCGGCAAGGACTTCGAAACGTTCTGGCGCGAGTCGGTGCAGAAGGGTGGCGTGTGGGAAGAGATCGCTTCACCCGCCGTGCGCTGGGGCGCGACCCCGGCGTTCGCGCCCGCCGAGCCCAAGGGGCAGGGCAGCGCAACTCTCGTGCTCTACCCCTCGCCTGCGTTTTACGACGGGCGCGGGGCCAACAAGTCGTGGCTCCAGGAGCTTCCCGATCCCACGACCAAGGCGGTGTGGGGATCGTGGGTCGAGATCCATCCCGAGACCGCCGCCGGGCTCGGGGTGGCGATGGGCGACGGCGTGAAGGTGGAGACCGAAGCCGGAAGCGTTGTGCTTCCCGCCTACCTCTACCCCGGGATCCGCAAGGACACGGTGGCGATCCCGCTCGGCCAGGGCCACACCGCCTACGGGCGCTACGCGAAGGACCGCGGCGTGAACGCGCTCGCGCTGCTCCCGCAGGCGCAGGATTCGGCGTCCGGAGCGGTCGCCTACCTGAGCGCGCGCGCGAAGCTCACGAAGGTCGCGGCGGCGCCTGAGCTGGTGATGACGCAGCGCGACAAGAACCAGCACGAGCGCGGCATGGCGCGCGTGATCCCGCTGGCCGAGCTGGCCCCGGGCGGGACGCCCGCCGACATCAACCTGCCGCGCGCCCATGCCCCCGGCGAAGGCTCGGGCGAGAAGGGCCACATCGAGCTGCCCTCGCAGCACAAGCTCGGCAAGTACACCGAGCCGCGGCTCATGCAGGAGGGCGAGAAGACCCCGGCGCACGCTGTGACCGCGTTCGTGCCGGAGGAGACAGTGCGCGGTCCGCGGCAGATCCCGGTGTCGCAGGGAAGCTACAAGCACGCGCAGCACCGCTGGGCGATGGCGATCGACCTCCACTCCTGCACCGGCTGCAGCGCGTGCGTGGTGGCGTGCTACGCCGAGAACAACATCCCCACGGTCGGTCCCGAGCAGGTCAAGCGCGGACGCGAGATGGCGTGGATCCGGATCGAGCGCTACGAGGAGAAGCTGGCCGCGCCATCCGGCACCCAGGCGGCGGCCAACGACGTGCGCTTCGTGCCGATGATGTGCCAGCACTGCACATCGGCCCCGTGCGAGACCGTGTGCCCGGTGTACGCGACCTACCACAACCCCGAGGGCCTGAACGCGCAGATCTACAACCGCTGCGTCGGCACCCGCTACTGCTCCAACAACTGCCCCTACAAGGTGCGGGCTTTCAACTTCTTCGACTACGCAGCACCCGAGAAGGAGACGTTCGCCTTCCCCGAGCCGCTCAACTGGCAGCTCAACCCGGATGTGACCGTGCGCTCGCGGGGCGTGATGGAGAAGTGCACGATGTGCGTCCAGCGCATCCTCGAGGGCAAGGGCAACGCGCGCGACGAGGAGCGCCCGCTCAAGGACGGCGACATCCAGACCGCGTGCCAGCAGTCGTGCCCGACCCAGGCCATCACGTTCGGCGACCTGCTGGATCCGGAGAGCCGCGTGGCGAAGCTCTCTCGCGCCCAGCGCGCCTACTGGGCGCTCGACGAGCTGAACACCGGGCCCGGGGTCACGTACCTCAAGGAGCTCGAGCTGCCGGCCGGGAGCGGGTCGTGAGCGAAGAAGAGATCACGTACGAAACCGAGATGACCGCCGATGACGTCGGCGCCACCGAGCACGTACCGGAGACGGTGACGCAGAAGTCGCTCACCGCCGACTGCCTGCGCCTGATCCAGCGCCCGGGCTGGCTGTGGTGGGTGGTGTTCCTGTTCGATCTCGCGATCCTCGCGGTGGCGATGGTGGCGGAGCGCAACCAGATCGTCCAGGGCATCGGCGTCGCCGGCCACACGCGGCCGGTGATGTGGGCATCCTACGTCACGAACTTCGTGTTCTGGGTCGGCATCGCGCACTGCGGCACGCTGGTGTCCGCCATCCTCTTCCTCTTCCGCTCGCACTTTCGCCGCGCGGTGTACCGCGTGGCCGAGGCCATGACCGTGTTCGGCGTGATGACCGCCGGGCTCTTCCCGATCATCCATCTCGGGCGCCCGTGGTTCGCGTACTGGCTGTTCCCCTATCCGCACCAGCGCCAGCTGTGGCCCAACTTCCGCTCGCCGCTCGAGTGGGACGTGTTCGCGGTGAGCACCTACCTCACGGTCTCGACCATCTTCTTCCTGGTCGGCATCATCCCCGACGCCGCAGCGCAGCGCGATCACGGCGCGAACCGCTTCTACCGGCTGATCGGCCACATCTTCTCGTTCGGCTGGACCGGCGCGAACCACCAGTGGAAGCACTTCTACGGCGCCTACCTCTACTTCGCAGCTTTCGCCACGCCGCTCGTGCTCTCGGTGCACAGCGTGGTGTCGTGGGACTTCGCGATGGCGCAGGTGCCGGGCTGGCACAGCACGATCTTCGCGCCCTACTTCGTGGCGGGCGCGATCTTCTCGGGTGTGGCGCTTGTGATCAACCTGCTGATCCCGATCCGCAGCGTGTTCAAGCTCGAGCACATCGTGACGGTGGATCACATCGAGAAGCTCTCGAAGCTGGTGCTGCTGACCTCGATGATCGTGACCTACTCGTACCTGGTCGAGATCTTCAGTGCCTGGTACGGGCCCAGCTCGAACGAGCGCGACATGTTCATGTGGCGGTTCTTCGGCCACTTCTGGTGGGCGGGCTGGACCATGGCGACCTGCAACTCGCTCATCCCGCTGCTGCTGTGGTCGAAGAAGGTGCGCCGCAACCTGCCGCTGCTGTTCGTGATCTGCCTGTTCGTGAACGTCGGCATGTGGTTCGAGCGCTTCGTCATCATCGTGAGCTCGCTCGCGCGCCCCTTCGATCCCGCTCCGTGGGGCGTGAACTACAAGATGTCGTGGACCGAAGGCGCGATCCTGGCGGGGTCGTTCGCCTGGTTCTTCATGTTCTTCCTGATCTTCATCCGGGTGCTGCCCGCGTTCTCGCTCGCCGAGATCAAGGAGACCCTGCGGGCCCCGATGCGGAGGAAGGCGTGATTCAGAAGCTGGTCGACCGCCTGCTCGCGCCCGCGCCGCAGAAGCACGCGGGGGTGATGGGCATCTTCGAGTACGTGGACGACGCAGCTGCCGCTGTGCGCGCGCTGCGCCAGGTGGGGCACAAGGACCTCTCGGTGTACTCGCCGGTGCCGCACCACGACCTGGAGCACGCGCTCGAGCAGGGCCCGTCGCTTGTGCGCTGGGTGACCTTCGGCGGAGCAACGCTCGGCCTGACCGGAGGCTTCTCGCTTTGCATCTACTCGGTGATCTCCTATCCGCTCGTGGTGGGAGGGAAGGAGCTGATCTCGCTGCCGCCGTTCGTGGTGATTGGCTACGAGTCCATGATCCTGCTCGGCGCGCTCGCGAACCTGATGGGCATGCTGGCGCTCGCGCGCCTGCCGCAGGTGAAGTCGAAGGCGCCGTACGATCCGCGCTTCTCGCTGGACAAGATCGGCATCTGGGTGCCGTGCACGGGAGATGACGCGGCGCGGGTGGAGAAGATGCTGCGCGGGCAGGGCGCGGAGGAGGTCAAGGTCCATGTATAGGCTGGGGTTCATCGGGCTCGTCGGCGTCGTGTTCCTCACGATGTTCTCTCCCACGAGCCCCCAGCAGGGCTGCCGCGGCGCCGTGAAATCCCTGACCCACCTGAACTACTCCAAGTACCGCGACATGCGCACCAGCATCGTGGTGGCGCCGCAGAAGGAGGTCATGCGCGCGCCCGACGACGCGAGCATCCCCGTGAACGGCCGCGACGTCGCGGGCGAAGATCCGCCGTACGAGAAGAACCAGAACCGCGTGAACCCGGTCGCAGCGACCGACTCCTCGATCGCGCGCGGCGAACGCAAGTTCATGCGGACCTGCGCGCCCTGCCACGGCACCACCCTCGCGGGCGACGGCAAGGTGGCGCCCAACTTCATGCCCCCGCCCGACCTGCTGGCCGCGCCGACGCGCGCGCGCAAGGACGGCTTCATCTACTCCTACATCCGCTTCGGCGGCGTGGTGATGCCGTCCTACGGCGCGCAGGTGACCGCCGAGGAGGCCTGGAACCTCGTGAACTTCGTCCGCCACCAGCAGCAGACCAACCCCCGATGACCGCGCACCCCGCCGAACAGGCCGCGTTGCGCGAGGAGATCCTCAAGGACATCGCGGGCAAGCTCCCGGTGATCCCCAACGCGCGCAAGCGCATGATCTGGGGCGCGTGTGTCGCGATCGGGGTGCTGTCGTTCGCGTTCCTCTTGTTCTCCCAGCCGCAGCGCGCATGGGGCGCCTACGCGATCAATACCATCTACTGGCTCGGCATCGCCCAGGGCGCGGTGGTGCTGGCGTGCGCGATCCGGCTCGCCAATGGCCGCTGGGCTGGCCCCATCATGCGGATCGCGGAGTCGCTCTCGGCGTTCCTGCCCTTCGGCTACCTGCTCATGGTGATCCTGCTGATCGCGGGGATCTGGACCTACCTGCCGTGGGTGAAGCACGTCGAGCCCCGCCAGGCGCCCTACCTGAATGTTCCGTTCCTCTACGCGCGCACGCTGATCGGACTCGGGCTGCTGTGGAGAACCACGTCGCGCCCGAGCTCAAGCCGGTCTACGAGAAGCTGAGCGAGGGCTGGCGCGGCGACGAGGCCGAAGCGGCGTGGCAGCGCGACCGCCTGGCGATGCGCGCCCCGCAGGTCGTGCTCGCGTTCGCGGTGTTCTTCACGGTCTATGCGTGGGACTTCATCATGTCGCTCACGCCCCGCTGGTCGAGCACCCTCTTCGGCTGGTGGGTGTTCATGGGCGCATTCCTGTCCGGCATCGCGATGACCGCGCTGCTCGCCACTCAGTTGCGCGCCAAGTATCGCCTCGAGGCCTACATCACGCCCCACCACTTCTGGGACATCGGCAAGATCGCGTTCGGGTTCAGCATCTTCTGGGTCTACCAGTTCTGGTCGCAGTACCTGGTGATCTGGTACGCGAACCTGCCAGAGGAGACCTGGTGGGTGTTCCTGCGCTTCGAGGAGCCGTGGCGGCCGCTGGCGTTCACCGTGTTCACGTTCGTGTTCGTGCTGCCGTTCCTGGGACTGATGAACATGTTCACCAAGAAGAGCCCGCTGTGGCTCGCGGTGTTCAGCCTGATCATCCTCTCCGGCATGTGGATGGAGCGGCACATCCTGGTGATGCCCTCGATCAATCCCGACCAGATGTGGGTGGGCCTGCCCGAGATCGGCGTCACGATCGGCTTCCTCGGCGTGTTCGGCTGGGCGGTCCAGACGTTCGTGACGCGCTATCCGGCGGTGATGACCGCTGACGCGTTAGCGCGGGTGGGAGGGCACGGGCACTAGCGCGCGGCACGAATCTTCCGCGCGATCGGCGCCCGGGTCCTCGATGCGAGGACGCCGGGCGTTCTTGTTTTCAGGGTGGGCGCGGGCCGCGAAGCGCGCGCAATGATTGCAACGACGATGGGCCAGTGGCGAAACCGGCAAACGCGCGGGACTTAAAATCCCGTGGGCGAAAGCCCTTCTGGGTTCGACTCCCAGCTGGCCCACCAACTTGGCGCCTCGAGTATCAGGATCCTCCGCCTCGGCACCGCGACCGATGCGG
>VBOS01000044.1:0-310 GCA_005893185.1 Candidatus Eiseniibacteriota bacterium | reverse complement strand
GATCTCCTGACTCAATCTCAAGCCTCCTGGCTGGCGTATGCGCGGCTCACGTGCCCGCCAGCGCGCAGGATTCAACGCACGCGCATAATCCGCCGCCGGTCCTGCCCGCCCGGATACCGGTAGCGGAGGAGATACAGGCCCGCCGGCGCCGGCTGCCCGCTCCGCGCCCGGCCGTCCCACTGCACCACCTGCGCTCCCGCCGGCCACTCCCCGCGCGCGGGAGAAGCCACGCTGCGGCCCTGCACATCGAACACGTCGATCTCGATCGCCGCATCACGCGCGAGGGAGAACGCGATCCGCACCGGACCGC
>VBOS01000377.1 GCA_005893185.1 Candidatus Eiseniibacteriota bacterium | reverse complement strand
ACAGGAGGATTCCATGCCCACGATGAAGTCCGCAGGCAAGATGAAGAAGGCCGCGATGAAGCGCCCGGCGACGAAGCGTCCGGCTCGCTCGGCGAAGCCCGCCGCGCGCGCGGCGAAGCCCACCGCGGATGGCGCGAGGCCCGCGCCGCGCCATGGGCTCATCACCCACACCGAGCTCGCGAGCGCCGATCCGCCCGCCACCCGCGGCTGGTGCCAGAAGGTGCTGGGCTGGAAGTTCGGGCAGGTCGTGCCGACGCCGACCGGTCCCTATCACATGTGGCGGTTCGAGAACGGTACGGGAGGAGGGATCCGCGCCAACAACCCGCCCGAGGTTCCGGGATCGGTTCCCTACTGCGAGGTCAAGGACATCAAGGGCACGTACGCCAGGGCGCTCTCCGCCGGCGCGACCGGGATGATGCAGCCCGCGCCGCTTCCGAGCGGCATGGGATGGATCGCGATCGTCTCGGCGCCGGGAGGCGTTGCGATCGGGTTCTGGTCGCCGTAAGCGCCAGCGACGCGGCGCTTCGGCTCGCGATCGCTACCGATCCGGAACGTCGTCGAGCCGGCGCGGAACGATGGTGGCCGTGACCTCGCAGCCCGGCGGCGGAACGTACGTCGTGTCGGTGGGATCGCCGCCGTCCCAGCGGCCCTCGACCACGCACAGGAACTGGCGGCAGACGAAGCCCATGACGGTGCCGTCCTGTCCGTCGGCGGAGTAGTTCCAGTCGTCCACCCAGCCCGCGGCGCGCAGCGCATTCATGAGGGCGTCGTGCGGGCAGGCGGTCGTGTCGTTCACGACTACGCCGAGAGCGAGGCCGCGCGCCGAGGCCTTGACCCACAGATAGTCGAACGTGGCGGCCTTGCGGCTGAAATGAATCGCAGTGTCCCGCGCGCTCACTGTGCGCCGCAGCATGGCCTCGATCGCGTCGCGCGCTGCTTCGAGCGAGGCGTAGTGGGCGGTGGGCTCGGGGGGCGGCGGAGCGGGCGCTGTGAGCGAGGTTTCGCGTGGCGACGAGGCGAAGGCGCGAGCCACGCCGACCGGGGCGTGAGTCGCCGACGCTCGCGCGACGACCGTCGCAGGCGACGTGGCCCCGGCGCCGGTTTGCGCCTGGTGCCCGCTACAGCCCGCGACGATGAGCGTGGCACACACAAGCCTGCGGATCGAGAGCATCGCCCCGTAGATCGGCACGATCGCGAGCCCGCCGGACCGTTTTCCGCTACGCCACGTCCCTCCGGTCCTGTGGGTCGAGCGCGTCGCGCAGGCCGTCGCCGAGGAAGTTGAAGCACAGGAGCGTCATCGAGAGCGCGATGCCGGGAAAGATCACGAGCCAGGGAAAGAGCGCAAGCAGCCGCGCGCCGTCCGAGACCAGCGTGCCCCAAGATGCGGCGGGCGGCTGGACGCCGAGCCCCAGGAACGAGAGGAACGCCTCCTGCAGGATCACGGCGGGCACGGTGAGCGTGGTGTAGACGATCACCGGGCCGAGGGTGTTGGGCACGATGTGGCGGAAGATGATGCGCCCATCGCCGGCACCGAGCGCTCGCGCGGCCTCGACGAAGGTCTGCTGCTTGAGCGACAGCACCTGGCCGCGCACGATGCGCGCCATGGTGAGCCACTGGACCAACCCGAGCGCCACGAACAGCATGACGATGCTGCGGCTGAAGAACACGAGCAGCAGGATCACGAGGAAGATGTAGGGCAGCGAATACAGGATATCCACGACCCGCATCATGAATTCGTCGAGCCGCCCGCCGCGGTAACCGGCGACCGCGCCCCAGGTCACGCCGATCAGAAGGCTCACGAACGTGGCGACCATGCCGACCAGGAGCGAGATGCGCCCACCGTAGATCACGCGCGCGAAGGCGTCGCGGCCCAGCTCGTCTGTGCCGAGCCAGTGCGCTACGGGAAGCCACGGGGCCAAGGCCGCGGTGAAGCTCATCCATGCGAGGAACGCCGCACCCGCGACCGCGGCGCGGTTGCGCCTGAGCCGGCGCCATGCGTCGCCCCACAGGCTCGCAGGGCGCGCACCGGCGAGCGCGAGGTCTGGTTCTGGTCCGGCTGGATCGGGCTCGAAGACGTGAGCGGGCGGCGCGATGCCGATGCTCATGCCAGCTCCACGCGGGGATCGAGCCAGGTGTACGCCACGTCCACGAGGAGATTCAGCGCCATGAGCAGCGCGGCGTAGAACAACACCTCGCCCAGCACCAGCGTGTAATCGCGGTTGAAGGCTGCGTTCACCAGGTAGCGCCCCATCCCAGGCACCGAGAAGATGCTCTCGACCACGATCGAGCCCATCATCACGCGTGCGGCGGCCGGACCGATGAACGAAACGACCGGAAGGATCCCGAGCTTCAAGGCGTGCTTGAGCACGACCGTGCGCTCGGAGAGGCCCTTGGCGCGCGCGGTGCGGGTGAAGTCCTGGCGCAGCACTTCGAGCATTCCGGCGCGCGTGAGGCGCGCGATGTAGGCGACGTAGGCGGTGGCGAGCGTCAACACCGGCAGCACGCGACTCTGCGGGCCTTCCCACAGCGCGGGCGGAAACAAGTAGAGAGTGAGCGAAAGCGCGAGCACCAGCACCGGCCCGAGCACGAAGTTGGGGATCGAGACGCCGGCGAGCGCCACGCCCATCGCTGCGAAATCGCCCGTGCGGTTCTGGCGGACGGCGGCGAAGATCCCGATCGGCACGCCCGCGGCGATCGCGAGCAGCAGCGCCCAGCCGCCGAGCTCGAGCGAGACCGGGAGCGCCCCTGCGATGATCTCGCGCACCTGGCGCGACGGGAACTTGTAGGAGGGCCCGAAGTCGAGGCGTGCCGCGCTGCCGAGGAAGCGCAGGTACTGGACGTGGAGCGGCTGGTCGAGCCCGTACCTGTGCATGAGCTGCGCCTTCACGGCCGCCGGGATCTCCTTCTCGGCCTGGAACGGGCCCCCGGGAGCTGCGCGCACCAGGAAGAAGGCGAGCGTGGCGATCGCCCACAGCGTCGGCACCATGAACAGCACGCGGCGGAGGACGAACGTGACCATGGGTCAGCGCGGGCCCGGCTCGGCCATCGCAGCCGGGGGCTCGCTGCTCCGCCATTCGCGGTCGATCCACACATGGGTGAGCGGGTGAATGTCGAGCGGGGTCTGGTAGATGCCGCGCACGTAGGGCTTCACCAGCTCGTTCGTGGAGTAGTGATACACGGGCAGCGCCGGCCCTTGGTCGAGCAGCAGCGCCTCGGCTTCGCGCAGGATCGCGAAGCGCCTGTGCGCGTCCATCTCGCGCGCGGCCGCGTGGATGAGGCCGTCGTAGCGCCGGTTGCTCCAGCCGCTGCGGTTGTTGCCGTCGCGGGTGATCCAGCAGGCGAGGAACGTGTTGGGATCGAGGTAGTCGCCGATCCACGAGCGCCGCGCCACGTCGTACTGAAGGCCGTCGAGCGCCTGCATGAACGAGCCCCATTCCTGGTTGGTCAGCTCGACGTCGATATGGAGCACGTCCTTCCACATCGCCTGGATCGCCTCGGCGATGCGCCGGTGGTCCTCGCTGGTGTTGAAGAGAATCGAGAGCTTCCGGAAGCCCTTGCCGCCCGGGTAGCCGGCCTTCGCGAGACATTCGCGTGCCTTGACGGGATCGTAGCGATAACCCGGCGGGTGCTCGTACCCGGGGTAACCGGTGGGCGTCATGTTCCCCCACGGCTCGCGGCTGCCTTTCAGCAGGTCGTTCGCGATCGCGTCGCGGTCGATCGCCAGTGACGTTCATCGAGTAGTAGTAGACGCCCTGGTAGTTCCCGTGGCGGAAATCCCGGTAGCCCCGCAGGTAGGGGACGAACTGGGAGGGGACGTACCCGCTCGGGTTCCAGTCGATGACGCCGGCCTTGTAGAGGTTGGTCGATGTGTTGAGGTCGTCGATCGTGTAGGCCACGATCCCCGCGAGCCGGACGTTGGCCGCGTCCCAGTAGCGGGGGTTCTTCTCGAACTCGAAGCGGTCGTTCTGCCGCCAGTCGCGCAGCAGGAAGGCTCCGTTGCACACGATGTTGCCCGGCATGGTCCAGCGTATGCCGTGGCGCGCGATCGCCCGTCGCGGCACGGGCAGGTACGTGTAGAACTGGGTGAGGTAGAGGAAATACGCTGTGGGCTCGCCCAGCGTGACGACCAGCGTGCTGTCGTCGCGCGCCTCGATCCCGACCGCGTTCGAGTCGGAAAGTTGGCCATGGTTGTAGGCCTCCGCGTTGCGGATCGGGGAGAGCAGGCCCGAGTAACGGGCTGCGTTCTCGGGCTTCAGCACGCGCAGCCACGACCAGCGGAAATCGTCAGCGGTCAGCTGCGTCCCGTCGCTCCACTGGATACCGGGCCGGAGGTGGAACGTGTAGGTGAGACCGTCGGCGCTCTTCTCCCAGCGATACGCCTGCCCCGGAAGCGGCTCGAGCGTGCGCGGGTCCTCGCGCGTCAGCCCCTCGAACAGGATGCGGCACACGCGGCCGTCCGACTGGCCGGCGGCGAGACTCGGATCGTAGTTCTCCGGCTCGGCGCCGAGGTTGAAGCGCAGCACGTCGTCGGCCGGCGGCGTGACGTCTCCGAAGTAGCGGGCGTCGGTGGCGGCCGCGCGCGTGCTCGCCGCCGGGTGCCGCGCGGGCGCGCAGCCGGCGGCGAGGGCGAGCAGCAGAGAGACGCACAGCCTGACCCCTCGCGTGCCGAGCATGGTTGAAATATATCATCGGCCCAACCCCGCGCGGCCGTTACGGTATCCTGCGCGACCGTGCATCCCTACCCGCTCGTTCTGCGCTCGCGGCGCACGGTGACCCCGCGCGGCGTCGAGGAAGCTGCGGTCGTCGTTCGCGACGGCCGCATCGCCGACGTGCTGCGCCCGGACGCGGCGGCGGCGCGCGACGCAGAGGATCTCGGGGATCTGGTCCTCATGCCGGGGCTCGTGGACACGCACGTCCACGTGAACGAGC
>VBOS01000376.1 GCA_005893185.1 Candidatus Eiseniibacteriota bacterium | reverse complement strand
GCGGCTTCAAGTGCTTCCTCGTGCCATCGGGGGTGGACGAGTTTCCGCACGTCGGCGAGCGCGATCTGCGCGATGCGATGCCGGTGATCGCCCGGCTCGGGCTGCCGCTGCTGGTGCACGCCGAGCTGCCGGGCCCGATCGATGCCGCGGCGAACGCCGTGAGCTTTTGCGATCCGCGCTCGCACGCTTCGTGGCTCGCCTCGCGCCCGCGCGCCGCCGAGCGCCAGGCGATCGCGATGATGCTCGCGCTCTGCGAGGAGACCGGCTGCCGCCTGCACGTCGTGCACCTGGCGGCCGCGGATGCCGTGCCGCTCCTCTCCAGCGCGCGGGCGCGGCGGCTGC
>VBOS01000375.1 GCA_005893185.1 Candidatus Eiseniibacteriota bacterium | reverse complement strand
GCCCACCGCTGCTGCGGGGCGGCGATCACTACGCTTTCCAGCTCAACACCGCCCGCCAGGTGCTGCGGAACATGAGAGGCCGGGCGCTGCTGTGCGACGAGGTCGGGCTCGGAAAGACGATCGAGGCCGGCCTGGTGCTCAAGGAGTACGCGATCCGGGGATTGGCGCGCCGCGTCCTGGTGCTCACACCCCCCTCGCTGGTGAGCCAGTGGCGCGATGAGATGCATGACAAGTTCGCGATCCCGTTCGTGACCCTCGAGGATCCCGAGTTTCGGAGCCACGGCGTCGAGGCCTGGGAGCGCTGCGAGCGCATGATCGCCTCGATCCACACCGCGAAGTTGCCGAAGCACGCCGAGCGCATCCAGCGCGTCCCCTACGATCTCATCATCGTCGACGAGGCACACCACCTGCGGAACCGCGCCAGCCGGAGCTGGAAGTTCGTCAACCAACTCAAGAGCAAGTACCTGCTGCTTCTGACCGCGACCCCCGCGCAGAACGATCTCGACGAGCTGTTCAACCTGATCACGTTGCTCTCGCCCGGGTCATGGTGCGCAACAGCCGCAGCCAGGTGAGCCTGCGTCTGCCGCCGCGCGAGGCCGTGACGCTTCCGATCGCGCTCACTCCGCCGGAGCGGGCGCTCTACGACGGCGTCACGCGCCTCGTGCGCGCGGGCTACGGCCGGCCATTCGAGGCCCGCGGTGGACGCGTCGTGCTTCAGGCGCTGCAGGCCGAGGTGGGCAGCAGCGCGGCGGCGGTACGCGCCACGCTCGCGACCATGATGCGAAAGAACCCGGCCGCCGACTGGCGCGCCGAGCTTGGCGCGCTACTGGAACTCGCCGCGCGGGTCGAGACCTCGAGCAAGGCCATCGCTCTTGTCGACCTGATGCGGACCCGTCTCCAGCCCGACGAGAAGATCCTCGTCTTCACCCGGTACCTCGAGACGCAGGCGTCCCTGGCGGAATTCCTGGGGCGGGCCGGGATTCCTGCGGCGCTCTTCAACGGCTCGCTCAGTGTCGCCGAGAAAGACGCCGCGATCTTCGCCTTCGCCCGCGACCGGCGCGTCCTGATCTCGACCGACGTCGGCAGCGAGGGGCGGAACCTCCAGTTCTGCCACACCATCGTCAACTACGACCTGCCATGGAATCCGATGCGGATCGAGCAGCGCGTCGGGCGCGTTCATCGCATCGGCCAGACCGAGCCGGTGCGGATCTTCAACCTCGCGGCTGCGGACACACTCGAGGGCCGCATTCTGGAGGTGCTCGACAGCAAGATCAACATGTTCGAGCTGGTGATCGGCGAGATCGGGGAGATCCTCGGGAATCTCGAGGAGGAGCGGGAGTTCGAGGACATCGTGCTCGACGCGTGGGCCGGCGCCGAATCGGACGAAGCAGTGGGGATCCGGTTTGCCGAGCTGGGTGAGCGGCTGGTGAGCGCGCGGCAGCGCTACCTGGAGAGCAAGGCGTACGACGAGGCGCTGTTCGGCCAGGACTTCGCGGCTGAGGAGTGACTGACCGATGACGGTGGCGAGCTCAGATCGCATGCTCCCCGAGCTTCCCGAGTTCGTTCGGGGCTGCGTCGAGCGCGCCGGTGGAGTGGTGGACGTCCGCGCACCGGGCCGGTTCGACGTGCTGCTTCCGCCCGAGCTCGAAGCGATCGCCAGCGGCCGATCGTGGGTGAACCTCGCCCTTGCCAACGATGCCGCCGGCGAGGACGCCGAGCCGGCGATGTTGGGCAGCCCGTTCATGGATGCCCTGATCGCGTTCGCGGCCGGTCGCGGCACGGTGGCCTCGGGCCATCTGCCGGCGGGACGGCTGAAGAAGAAGGGGCTGCGCGAGGAGGCGGAGCGGACCCTGCGCTTTTCCAACTGCCGCACGCGGTATCAGGAGGACGAGGCCGAGGTGCTGCTCTCGGCCACGGCGCAGTTCGATTTCAAGGTGGCGTTTCTCTCCGAGGAGCGCCGCGAGCGGGTCTACGTCGTGCCCGTGAGTCTGTTTTCGGGCCAGGTCGATCTCGGCCTCGCGGCGCGACTCCCCGAGTTGCCGGTTGAGAATGACGCTGGAGGAAAGCCGCCCGAGGTGCCCCTGGTTTCCGTCGAGGCTGCCTATGAAACGGCACGTCGGGCACTACGGCGCCTGGTCATGGAGGAAGCCGCGCGCCAGCAAGTGCGTGTGAGACAACGCTTCGCCGTGGAATTCGCGCGCATCAGCGAGTATTACTCGGAGGTGATCGAGGGGCTTGAACGGCGGCGCGATCGTGAGCGGCGACGATCGCTGGCGGTGGCGGGTCCCGAGACGCCAAGCGCCGCGGGGCCCAACGAGGCCGCGGCCGGGGACCATGCCGCCAAGGCGGACGGGTTCGCGCAGAAGCTGGACGCCGCCCAGCGTGAGCGGGAGCGCAAGCTGCGGGAGCTCGGCGAGACCTACGGGATCCGAACCCGCGCCCGGTTGGCGAGCGTGCGATGTCTATGGCAGCCCAAGGTGTTTTTCAAGCTGCTGCTCGACCGCGGCGCGGTGACCCGTACGTTGATCCTCGCCTACGATGGGCTGCAGGAGCGTCTCGAGCCTCCCAGTTGCGAATCGTGCCGGCAGCCGGCGACGCGCCTGCGGGCGTCGTCGGCGGCGCGGTTGCTATGCCCTACCTGTTCGGAGGACGAGCCGCCGGCGAGCCGGCCGTGACCGTCGTCCCACACCGTTGCCCCGACCCCGGACGCGATCCAAGAAGCGCCCGCCAGCACTCAGAAGGGTGAAGACGGGAAGGCCAACGTGGTTTGCTCGGCCGTCGCATTCGCTGCCAGCTTTGGCGCCCCTGCGCGTGAGGCGGCATAGCCAAGTGGTAAGGCGAGGGTCTGCAAACGCGGGACCTCGAAAATACGTCACTTACGAGGCCAAGTCTGCAAGTGGGTCCGCATCAATACAATGCACGACGCCCCATGAGGATGACCCCTCGTGGGGCGTTGTTGCAGGGGTGGCCAACGGTGGCCACGGATGAGAGGCATTAGCCAGCTGAACCGTAGCAAGCGGCGTAGCCAGTTGGCGACCATTGGAACCACCACGAAATGGTGCGTCGCCTACGCTCGCGGCCCGCGGCCGGAGAGTCGCTCGCCGCGCGAATGTGCCTTAAGAAAGGACGTCCTTGCGCCGATATGGCAAAAGAGCCATAATGATCCGGAAGCAGCCAACGAAGCCGCTATTCTGGGTTGGTTCCTCCAGGAAGGACCTGAGGGGTTTCCCGGAGCCGGTGAAGGACATCATCGGTGTGAAGGACATCATCGGTCATGCGCTGTTCATCGCTCAGCTGGGAAGGAAGCACGAGGACGCGAAGCCGCTCAGGGGCTACGGAGGAGCAGGCGTACTCGAGCTCGTCGAAGACTTCGACAGGGATACCTACCGCGCCATTTACACCGTGAAGTTCACCGACGCAGTCTACGTGCTTCACGTCTTTCAGAAGAAGTCGAAGAAGGGCATCGAGACACCCCAGAAGGATCTGGATCTCATCAAGGAGCGGCTCAGACGAGCCGAGCAAGATCATGCGATCTGGAACAAGTCGGGCGAATAGGCGAGGGGCCAAGACCGAGATCCCGGTCGAGCGGAGCAGCGGGAATGTCTTCGAG
>VBOS01000371.1 GCA_005893185.1 Candidatus Eiseniibacteriota bacterium | reverse complement strand
AGCCGTTCAGGGTCGTGCGGCCCGACTCGAAAATGTAGCCGCGGTCCGCGAGCTGAAGTGCCAACTCCACGTTCTGCTCGATGAACAGCACGCTGATGCCCTGCTCGTCGCGAATACGCCGGACGAGCGCGCCGATCTCCTGCACGAGCATCGGGGCGAGGCCGAGGAACGGCTCATCCACCATCAAGAGCTTCGGTCGGGCCATGAGCCCGCGCGCGATCGCGACCATCTGCTGCTCGCCGCCGGACAAGGTGTGCGCGAGCTGCGTGCGGCGGCTCTTGAGGACGGGAAACAGCGTCTCCACGCGGGCGAGCGTCTCGTCGCGGTGCGGGCGCGCGTTCCAGTTGTGGGCTCCGAGCAGCACGTTGTCGAGCACGGTGAGGAACGGGAACAGCCGGCGGCGCTCCAGCACGTGCGCGATGCCTTCGCCCGCCGTCCGGTGCGCGGGCAGGCCATCGATGCGCTTGGTGTCGAACGTGATGCGGCCCGCCTGGGGCTTGAGCAGGCCCGAGATCGTGTTCATCAGCGTCGATTTACCGGCGCCGTTCGGTCCGAGCGCGGCGACGATCTCGCCGGCGTCGACCCGCAGATCGGTCTGCCACAGCACCTGGAAGTCGCCATACGCGACGTCGATGCCTTCGACCGCGAGCAACGCGCTCATTGCACGTACGCCTGCCCGAGGTAGGCTTCGACCACTTTGCGATCGCGCGCGACCGCGTCCGGGGGGCCGTCGGCGATCACTTCGCCGAGGTAGAGCGCGACGATGCGCTGGGCGACCGCGGTGATGACGCGCATGTTGTGCTCGATGACCAGCAGGGTGAGGCCACCCGCGTGCAGGTCGCGAACGAGCTGCACGAGACCCGGGATGGTGCGCTGGTCGACGCCACCGGTGACCTCGTCGAGCAGCAGCACGCGCGGCTGTGTGGCGAGCGCGCGCGCGAGCTCCAGCCGCTTGCGCTGGCCGGTCGACAGCGTGCGCGCATGCGAGTCGGCCTTCTCGGTCAGGCCGACGCGGGCGAGCAGGCCGCGCGCCTGGTCCCGCGCGTGGCGCACATCCTTGGTCCGGGTGAGGGCGCCCACCATCACGTTGTCGAGCACGCTCATGCCCTGGAACGGGCGCAGCTTCTGGAACGTGCGCGCGACGCCGCACCGGCACACGACGTCCGGCGAGAACCCCGTGAGCCGCGCGCCGTCCAGCCGCACTTCGCCTTCGTCCGGATGGTAGAAGCCGCTGATGCACTCGAAGAGCGTGGACTTGCCGGCGCCGTTCGGTCCGATGATGCCGACGAGCTCACCCGGCGCGACGTCGAACGAGATGCCCTTGTTAGCCGTGATGCCGCCGAACCGCTTGGTGACACCGGCGATCGACAGCAGGCTCACGACGTCGCCTGCGCGACGCTGCGGCGGCGCAGCCGATCACCGATCCAGCCGACGAGGCCCTGCGGCGCGAAACGCACCATCAGGATCAGCGCGCAGCCGTAGAGAATGAGATAGATCCCGACGAACTTGGCCTCGATGCCGCCGAACTGCGCGCGCAGGTACGTCTCGACGGTGGTGACGAGCACGGAACCGAGGAACGGTCCGAGCGCCGTGCCGAGCCCGCCGATGATCGCCGCTAGCGAGAACTTGATCGAGATGTCGACGGAGAACACGTAGGCGGGATCGACGAATCCGACGTACTGCGCCCACAGCGCGCCGCAGACGGCGGTGAAGGCCGCGCTGACGGCGATGGCCGCGATCTTCAGCCGTCGCGCCGGCACACCGAGCGACAGCGCGGCGTCCTCGTCTTCGCGCACGGCCGCGAGCTGGAAGCCGCGCCGCGACCGTTCGAGGTAGACCTGCACGAGGTAGACGAGCACGGCGAGCACGAGCACGATCCAGACCCACACGCGCTTGTCCGCGATGCCGAGCGTCCAGAACCCCGCATGGAAGGGAACGGGGATGCCTTCGGAGCCCGCAGTGAAGCCACGCCAGCGGCTGGCGCCGATCAAGAGCACCTGCGAGAACGCGATCGTCGCCAGCACGAAGTACGGGCCGCGCAGCCGGTTCGAGAGAAAGCCGATG
>VBOS01000370.1 GCA_005893185.1 Candidatus Eiseniibacteriota bacterium | reverse complement strand
CCGCGCACCCACTCGCGGCCGCATCGCCCTGGCCGCGTACACCGGCGGCACGGGGCAGTGCACGGTCTACTACGACAACGTGATCGTCACGTCGCTGGCGCCCTAGGCTCAGTTTGAGAACGGCCGATGGCTGCGTTGCGCGGTCGGCTCCTCGCTCCAAAGTGGCCTGAAGGCCACATTTCCGCTCGTCGCTCGACCGCGACGCCTTGCCCTCGGCCGTTTTCGAACGGAGCCTAGTTACCAGACGCCCTGTTCACTCGGCCGACGGTCTTGCGGCCACCGTTTGCGCCCGGTACTGTGCCATTCCTCGTGGGTCGGCCGGGCCTCGGCGAAGCCGCGGACGCGCTCCGGTGGGCCTGCCGATGGATTCGACGCGCGGCACAGGAGCCTTGGAGCGCATGACCCCCGGCACGAAGACGAGATGGCGGCGCGACATCGCGATCAACCTGATCCTCGTGCTCGCCGCCGTCGTCGTGCCGCTCGTGGCCTTGGAGCTCTACCTCGCCTGGGACAATCGACGCCCGACGGTTCCGCTGACGACCGTGGAGCTGGACGGGCAGAAGTACCCGTTCGAGGAGAGCGCGGACGCCCTGTCCGATCTTCACAACAAGGCGGTGATCGTCGGCGACTCGTTCACCGCCGGGGCCGCGTGCGGCCTCGCGGGTAGCTACCCCGGCCGCCTCGACCGGCTGCTCGCCCAGCACGGCGAGACGTACCGCGTCCTGAATCTCGGGGTCCCGGGCTCCGATCCGTTCATGTACTTGAGGCTGATCGAGGGACTGCTCCACTCGGGACGGGTTCCGTCATTGGTCGTCGTGACCCTGTTCTCCAACGACATCGAGCTCACCTGCTCCTCGTGCCAGTACCTCGGCCGCATCCGGCGGGATTCCTCGTTCACGCCCGACGAGATCACCCGGCTGACGTCGTTCTGCGGCAACTGCTGGAGGGCAAACGACACGCCGACCGCCCACTACAGCGTGATCCGCAGGATCCACACCTGGCTGGTCGACAAGTCCTACGCCTACGTCCTGCTCCGGGACGGCCTGGTGGGCCTGTCCATGAAGCTCGGCTTCAACGTCGGATGGGGAAGGACGGCCTACCCGCCGCAGTGGCGAAGCCATCAAGGCATCGAGTTCAAGATGCTGAGATTCGCCCTGGCCGGGATTCGAGACGCTCTCAAGGCTCGCGGCGTCTCCCGCATGATGGTGGTGATCTACCCCGACATGGAGAACGTGCGCCGCGAGAACGAATACGTGAGCATTTATGGGGACGCAGAGGCGGAGCTGTCCCGGGCCCTGGGCGTCCCGGTGTGGTCCGGCTATCCGGCCTTCCTCGACAGCCCGGAGTCCAAGCCGAACATGTCGTACTCGCTGGTGGATCACCATCCGAGCTGCAAGGCCCACGAGTTGTTCGCGAAGGGGGTCTACCTCCGCATGCAGCAGGCGGGCTACGTGACCCCCCCGTCCGCTGCGCATCCATAGGGGCTCCGGCCCCCACGGCGGCGTGTACGGTGCAGGGCCCGCGACGATCGTCCGCGGTGTTCATGGGTTCGCAAATTCCGATTCCTTGACGCGGAACTGTCTTGCCCTCAAGCAACCCTTCGGCCGACCCTATCGTCCAAGCATTCGTCGTCACCGCCGACCCCCGATCGGGCCGGCATCCGGTGAATCCGCAGGGAGACGAGCCATGCCGAAGGGAACACGGAGCATCTGGATGGCCGCGCTGTTGGCGCTCGCGATGGGCGCGGGCGAGCTGGTTGCGTATCAGGGCCTCGCACCGCACGCGCAAGCGTTGCTGTCCGGCGGGCGGAGCGGTGCCGCGGTCGCGGCGGGCCAGATCGTCGCGCGCGATCTGTCCGGGGTCCTGTCCAGCCGGCTGCACGCAGCAGCCGGCGATCTCGCGCTGCTCGGAGTTCGGCAGACTTCACGCCTCTATCGCCTGGCGCAGCGCGCGCTCGGCCTAGCGGACCCCGCGGCCCAAGCGAGCGAGCTCGACTGCCCGCCGTGCCCTGCCTGTCCCATCGGCTCTCCGTGCCCGGCTCGCGCACCGGCTCCCAACCGACCCGCTTCGCCGGGAAGGACGGGGGCGTAGCTCGCGCCCGTGGGGCGCTTGGCATGGCGCAGTGGGGCGCCCCGCGCAGCGCGCGCAGCGCTACGCGCGCCGTGCGGCGAGCAGCCGGAGCCCGTTCAGGATGACGACCACCGTGCTGCCCTCGTGGCCCGAGACCGCGACCGGGAGCTTCAACGGCCCGAACGGCGTGAGCTGCCCGAAGAACACGAGCGCCACCAGCACGACCATCACGCCCGAGGCGATCGTCACGTTCTGGATCACGACCCGGCGCGCATTGCGGCAGAGCCGCACGGCGTAGGGCAGCGCTCCGAGATCGTCCGCCATCAGCACGACGTCGGCGCTCTCCATCGCGGCGTCGCTCCCGATGCCACCCATCGCGATGCCGACCGTGGCCCGTGCGAGCGCAGGCGCGTCGTTGACGCCGTCCCCGACCATCGCGACCGCGCCGTAGCGCTCCTCGAGCGCGCCCACCACTTTCACCTTGTCCTCGGGCAGCAGGGCGCCGTGGTGCGCGTCCACCGCTGTGCGCCGCGCGATCGCCTCGACCGTGGCCGGGCCGTCGCCTGAGAGCAGCACCACCGCCTCGACGCCCAGCCGCCTGAGCGCTGCGACCGTCTCCGCTGCCGCCGTGCGCGGCTCGTCGGCGGCCGCGATCACGCCCCAGCGCTCGCCGCGCCGCACCAGCATCGCCGTGCGCGCGGCGCGGGTGAGGCGCTCGAGCTCCGTGCGGCCCTCTGCCGGCACATCGATCCCGAGCGACTCGAAGAGCCCGGGCGTTCCAACCTCCACGGTGGTCCCGTCCACGCGCGCGACCAGCCCCTTGCCGAGATGCTGCGTGAGCTGCTCGGCGGGCGTGATCGCGATCCCGCGCGCCTCGGCGGCCCGCACCACCGCCTGCGCCAGCGGGTGCGGCGAGCGCTTCTCGGCGCTCGCCGCCCATGTCAGGATCTCGGACTCCGAAGCGCCGGTCAGCGCCACGACGTCGGTCACATCGAAGCGTCCGTGGGTGAGCGTTCCGGTCTTGTCGAACGCCACCGCCCGCACGCGGCCCAGCGCTTCGATGAAGCGGCCGCCCTTGAAGAGAATCCCGTGCCGCGCCGCGTTGGCGATCGCCGAGAGAATGGTGGCGGGCGTTGCGATCACGAGCGCGCACGGCGAGGCCACGACCAGGAGCGTCATGGCGCGGTAGAACGATTGCGTGAAGTCGCTCGCGAGGAAGAGCGGCGGCACCGCGATCATGAGCGCGGCGCCGATCATGACCACGATCGTGTAGTAGCGCCCCACCCACTCGGCCACCTCCTCGGTGCGCGACTTCTCCTCCTGCGCCTGCTGCACCAGCGCCACGATCCGCGCCAGCGTGGTGTCGCCCGCCGTGCGCGTGGCGCGCACCTCGATCGCGCCCTGCTGGTTCATGGTCCCGGCGAACACCTTGTCGCCCGGCGCCTTGGGGACCGGCACCGACTCGCCCGTCAGGTGGCTCTGGTCCACGAGCGACTCGCCCGCGAGCACGACGCCGTCGACCGGGACGGCCTCGCCGGGCTTCACGATCACCGGCTCGCCCACCAGGACCGCCTCGGCCTCGACCTCGATCTCGCGGCCTCCGCGGCGCACCAGCGCGCGCGCCGGGCGCAGCTTGAGCAGGGCGCGCAGCGCGTGGCGCGTGCGCCCCATCGTGTAGACCTCGAGCGTGTT
>VBOS01000372.1 GCA_005893185.1 Candidatus Eiseniibacteriota bacterium | reverse complement strand
ACGGCCTGGGGACGCTCCGCGACCGGCTGGTGGAGCGCCACGAGGCCGCTGTGGGCGCTGCGATCGCCGACCGCTACGGCCTCGCGGGCCTGCTCCTGCTCGGCCCGCGGCTGCTCGGCGATCCGTTCGGCCCGGCGGGCCTCGCGCTGCTCGACTCGGTCGCCGGGCTCGCATCACTCGCGCTCGGCGACCGCGCTCCCGCATCCGGAGCCACGCGACAGCGGCGCGCGGAGCGCGCTGCAGCGGGCACGCTCGCGGAGCTGCGCGCAGCACACCCTCCGCTCGCGGCCATCGTGGGGGAGAGCCGGGCGGTGCTCGAAGCCTGCCAGGACCTGGTCGCGGTCGCGAGCACGCGCTTCCCGGTGCTCATCATGGGCGAGTCGGGCGTGGGCAAGGAGCTGGCGGCGCGCGCCGTGCACGAGATGTCGGAGCGCGCGGGCGGCCCGCTCGAGGTCGTGGACTGCGGCTCGATTCCGCGCGAGCTGATCGAGAGCGAGCTGTTCGGGCACGTGCGCGGCTCGTTCACCGGCGCGCACCGCGACCGCAAGGGCGCGTTCGAGCTGGCGCACCGCGGCACGCTGTTCCTGGACGAGATCGGCGAGATGCCGCTCCAGCTCCAGACGCGTCTGCTGCGCGTGGTTCAGGAGGGGCGCTTCCGCCGCGTCGGGGACGAGGAGCCGGTCGAGACCGACGTGCGGGTCGTGGCCGCGACCAACCGCGACCTGCGCGCCGAGGTCGCGGCCCAGCGCTTTCGCGAGGATCTCTTCTACCGGCTCAACGTGTTCGCGGTGCGGTGGCCGCCACTGCGCGAGCGGACGGAGGATCTCCCGCTGCTCGTGCGCCACTTCATGCCGTCGCGCGGGAGCGAGTGGAGCGTGGACCGCGACGTCCTGGCCGCGCTCGAGTCGCTGCGCTGGCCGGGCAACGTTCGCGAGCTCGCCAACCTGTGCGCAGCGCTGGCGGTGGAGACGCGCGGGAGCGGGCGCGTCACGCTCGCGGACCTCGAAGCGGTGTGGCGCCGCCAGCACGGCGCAGCTGAGCCCGTGCCCTGGCGCGCGTCGGGCGCTGTGGCGGGCCGCGGGCGCCTCGGCGAATGGGTGCTCGGGCAGGCGCGCGCGCAGCGCTTCAACCTGGTCGAGGTCGCTCGCCGGCTGCGGCGAAGCCAGCGTGCGGGGCAGACCGTGCCGCTCATCGAGCGCTCGGCGCTTTCGTACTACGTGGCCGGGGAAATCCTGCGCGCGCTGGCCGAAGGCGACGGCGATGCCGGAGCCGCGGCGCGCCGGGTGGCGGCGCGCAGGCGCTTCGCCAAGCTGCCAGCGGAGTACGAGCCGATGCTGGAGCGCGCGATCGAGCGCATCGCGCAGCGCTGAAGCGAGCGCAGGCGCATCGCTCGTTGCCTCGTCCGCTCGGGCCGTCGGCGGTCGCCAGGCGGTGGCACGCGCCCGGCTTGGCCGGTCGCCGGCCCCCCGTTTCCGCATTCTCTGCGGACTTCCACAGCGCAACCGAGCGCGTCGATCCACGCTCGATCCCGCCCCGATGGCACAACTCGCAAGCCTGCCACGCGATGCGCGCTCGCGCCCGCGACAGAGCCGCGAGAACTCTCGTCGGCACGGGGCTTGATATGACATCCCGGCGTCACGAGACGTCAGTCGCGGGCCTCAAGCGAAGGAGGAACTGGTCATGCGGAGCAAGAGCAAGCTTCAGCGGGCGGCCATGGCGGCACTGGTCGCGGCGGCACTGATGGCAGGGGCGGGGCAGGCGGGCGCGGTCAGCCGGATCCCGGACGAGCACATGCCCTCGAGGGTGCCCGTGGGTCGGGCGGATCACCGCGTGGGGGCTCTCTCCGCGAGGGTGTGGGAGATGGCTCAGCGCATCCCGGAAGAGATCGGCGTCTACGCCCGGCGCATCATGGTGGGGGCCGGAGGACTCGCGAGGAAGTCATGACCTGAGTCCTTCGGGGGCCGCGGGCGCCCGCGCGTGACATCGCGCGGGCGTCCGTGTATGTGCGCCCAACGTCCGATTCACATCGGCTAGGGGAGCGCGCGATCCGCGCCGGGCCTACCCGCGCGACCGCCGCGGCCGGCGCGCGGCGCCTCCGGCCCGCCCGCCCCGCGGCTTATCCGGGTGCTCCTTCTTTCCGTCCGCATCATCGCCGCGCGCAGCGGCTTCGAGCAGCGCGCGCGGCGCCTCGACCTCCATCGCCAGCAGCGCGTGCGAGAGCGTCTTGCCCTGGGCGTCGAGCCGCAGCGACACCGTGCCGCCGCCGCCCAGCGATTCGTGGAGCAGGAAGTTGAGCGCCCAGAGGTTCGGCACATCGTGGCGCTCGACCCGGCCCTGGCAGATGCCCTTGAAGCGGCGCTTGACGACGTTGGCCGTGAGCGTGCGCTTGAGCCATGGGTAGATCTCGGGGGCGCGCGCGATCACGCCGATGTTGCATGTGTCGCCCTTGTCGCCGCTGCGCCCGTGGGCCAGGGCGGAAAGCGGCACGCGCACGCGCTTCGCGGCGCCCTTCGCGCGCGGCCACTGAGCCCGCGGGACGGCGGCCGGCCGCTGCGGCTGCGAGAGCGGCGTGGGCCACTCGAGCGGCCGCTCCCCGGCGCGCGTGACGAGCAGCGGCTTCACCTTGTCGCGCGGCGCAAGCGCCGGCCAGTACGCCACGACCTCCTGCGCCTGCGGGCGGCCCCCGGTCACCGCCACGCCCGGCGGCCCGGAGAGGATCACGGCCGGCACCAGCTTCGCGAACTGCTCGATCTTCGCCTTGTCGGGATCGCGCACGGAAAGGCGCAGCAGCACCTCGGGCGCATCCACCGCGGGCGCGAGCGGCCCCCAGCACGCCGAGTGCCCGACCAGCTCGGTGTGGGCGGCCGCGAACGGGAGCCCGATGCGCTTCCAGAAGAGCTGGGCGAAGGCCCGCGCCTTCTCGGTCGCGTCCGGGGCCGAGATGATGAGCGTGCCGCTCGCCTTCCAGCCGTCGAGATAGGACGCGCTCACCTTGAGGCTCGCGGGCGCCGCGCGCCCGCGGATGCCCCACACGCGCACCCGGTCCCTGCCGGCCTGCTCGAGCCGGATCGTGCCGAAGTCGGCGACCACGTCCGGCGTGACGTAGCTGCGCGGGTCGCCCATCTCGTACACGAGCTGCTCCTTCACGGTGCGCACCGTGACCGCGCCGCCCGTGCCCGGGTGCTTGGTGACGACGAACGATCCGTCGGCTGAGACTTCCAGCACCGGATAGCCGATCGATTCGAAGTGCGCGACGCGGCGCCAGTCGGTGAAGTTGCCCCCGGTGGCCTGCGCGCCGCATTCCACGATGTGCCCCGCCACGATCCCAGCTGCGAGCCGATCCCAGTCGTCGGCCGCCCAGCCAAAGGCATGGATCATGGGGGCGAGCGTGATGCCGGTGTCGGTGCAGCGCCCGGTCACGACGATCTGTGCGCCGGCCTCGAGCGCCGCCACCACCGGCCAGGCGCCGAAGTAGGCATTGGCCGACGAGACGTGGTCGCGCACCCGCCCGAACGCCGCGCCGTCGTCCATGTTGTCGAGCGTCACGCCGGCGGCGTTCAGCTCGCCGAGCCGGCCCATCAGGTCGTCGCCCACAACGGCCGCGACCTCGATCGGCCGGCCGCGGAGCTGCGCCATCTCGAGCAGCGCGGCACGGCATGCGAGCGGGTTCACCCCGCCCGCGTTCGAGATCACGCGGATGTTGCCCTCGATGAGCTTGGGGAGCGCGCCCTCGACCTGGGCCACGAAGTCGCGCGCGTAGCCGGCGCGAGGGTCGCGGGCGCGCTGCTTCTGCATGATGGACATGGTGATCTCGGAGAGGAAATCCAGGGTCACGTAGTCCACCGGGCCGAGCTCCACCTGGCGCTGGAACTGCGCGAGATCGTCGCCCCAGTACCCGCCGGCGTTGGCGATGCGAATCAGGTCGGCCATGGCGGCGCGCAGGTTAGCACGCGCGGGGCGCGCGTGCGCATCGCCGGCGGGACGTCAAGACCGGCTCGAGCGCGGCGCGCGTGTGCGCCGCGTTGCGAGAATCCCGCGCGCGCGGATAGCATGGACGCCCGCCCGGCGGAGTCTTGCCGCGCAAGATCCCGGCCCGCGCAGAATCGGTCTTTCACTCATCGAAGGGGGAATCATGCGGTCACTGCTGGTTGCCGGGGTTCTCGCGCTCGGGCTCGCCGCAACGGCCCGGACGGCGGGAGCGGACGTGCGCGTGTTCGTCCGCCACGAGGTCACCGACTACATGGCCTGGCGGAAGATCTACGACGAGTTCGCGCCGACCGCGAAGAAGATGGGGGTCGCAAGCCAAGTGGTCTATCGGTCGATCGCGAACCCGAACGACATCACCGTGATCAACGACTTCAAGACGCTCGAGAAGGCCAAGGCCTTCGCGGCATCACCCGAGCTGAAGGCGGCGATGGAGAAGGCCCACGTCACAGGC
>VBOS01000369.1:1795-2876 GCA_005893185.1 Candidatus Eiseniibacteriota bacterium | reverse complement strand
CTCGCACAGCGAGCTGCGCATCCCCTCACGCTCGGTCCGCACAGCGAAGGACGTGCTGGATCACGCGCACGAGGCGCAGGTGATCGGGATCGACGAAGGCCAGTTCCTCGGACGCGACCTGGTGGCGGTGTGCGAGCGGCTCGCGCGTAACGGCAAGCGCGTGATCGTCGCCGGGCTCGATCAGGACTACGCCGGGCGTCCCTTCGAGCCCATGCCCGAGCTGCTGGCTGTGGACGAGTACATCACCAAGACGCTGGCGATCTGCATGGTGTGCGGGGAGCCAGCCAACCGCACGTACCGCAAGGTGAAGCGCCCGGGGCGCGTCGTGGTCGGCGGCGCCGACCTCTACGAGGCCCGCTGCCGGCGCTGCTACGACCTCGGCCGGCGGGCACGCCCGGCCGAGCCCGATCCCACATCCGGAGGCTCCAATGGCGCACCCTCGAATCGCGCACGCCGCGCTCGCGCTCGCCGTTCTCGCAGCACCGCTTAGCGGCTGCGCCCGGAAGTCGGCGGAGCCTCCGCCGAAGACCGAAGCGTTCAAGGTGGGGCTGGTGTTCGACGTCGGCGGGCGCGGCGACAAGTCGTTCAACGACGCGGCCTACGCCGGGCTCGACAGCGCGAAGCGCACGCTCGGGATCGAGTTCCAGACGCTCGAGACCGGCGAGGGCGCGGACCGCGAGGCCGCCATGCGCCAGCTCGCGGCCAGCGGATCGCAGCTCGTATTCGGCGTGGGGTTCCTGTTCTCGGACGACATCAGGGGGCTGGCGCAGGAGTTCCCCAATGTCGAATTCGCATGCATCGACTACACCGTGAAGGAAGGCGAGACGCTTCCGCCCAATCTCCTCGCGCTCAAGTTCAAGGAGGAGGAGGGCTCGTACCTGGTCGGCGCGCTGGCTGCGCTCCTCTCCCACACCGGCACCGTGGGCTTCGTGGGCGGCATGGAGATCCCGCTCATCAAGAAGTTCGAGGCCGGCTATCGCGCGGGGGTGGCAGCTGTGAAGCCGAACGCGCGCGTGATCGTGAAGTACGCGGGTTCCACGGGTGCAGCTTTCAAGGATCCGACCAAGGGCAAGGAGCTGGC
>VBOS01000369.1:0-1752 GCA_005893185.1 Candidatus Eiseniibacteriota bacterium | reverse complement strand
GCGCGAGCTGAAGAAGCTCGCGATCGGCGTGGACTCCGACCAGTACGACGAGGCGCCGGGCGTTGTGCTGACCTCGATGGTGAAGCACGTCGAGGTCTCGGTGTTCAACACCATCCGCGACGCGCAGGCCGGGCATTTCCAGGGGGGCGTCAAGGTCTTCGGCCTCGCCGAGAACGGCGTCGGCTGGGTCTACGACGATCGCAACCGGGCGCTGATCCCGGACGCTGTGAAGGCGAGGGTGGACTCGCTGCGCGCCGAGATCGTGGCGGGCCGGATCGCCGCGCCCGCTCAATAGCGCGGCACGGCGCGCGCGGAACACACATGCCTGGCGCGCGGCCGCGATGCCCCCGAGCCCCACGCCCGCCCGCGCAACCCTCGTGACCTCGATCGCCTCCGCCTGGACCGACCTCGGCGGCGGAATCCGCGTGCGCCAGAGCGTGGCCTATGCGATGAACAGCGTGCTGCTGCTCCATCCCGAGCACGCGATCGTCGTCGATCCCGGCGTGCTCCCATCGGAGCTGGACGACCTCAAGCACGCGGTGGACGAGATCCACCCGGCGCAGGTCACGCTGTTTCTCACGCACGCGCACTGGGACCACGTGCTCGGGCGTCCGTGGTGGCCGAAGGCCCGCATCGTCGCTCACGACCGCTTCGGCGCAGAAGTCCGTCGCGGCCGCGAGCGCACGCTCTCGGAGGCCGCGCGCGTCGCGGCGGCCCACGGCGAGGAATGGAGCGCGGGCTTCGAGCCGTTCGTCCCGCACGAGCCGATGAGCGGGATGCGCTTCGCGAAGCTCGGGCCGTGGCGCGTGGTGTGGCGGGACGCGTTCGGTCACTGCGACAGCCAGCTCAACCTCCATCTTCCGGAATCGCGCACGCTGATCGCGGGCGACATGCTTTCGGACATCGAGATTCCGTGGCTGAACCGCCCGCCCGCCGCCTACCGCGCGACGCTCGATGCACTGGTCCCGCTCGCCGCCAACGGCGCGATCGAGACGCTGATCCCGGGCCATGGCGCGATCGCGCGCGGCGCCGAAGCGGTGCGGAAGCGGATCGGGCGCGATCTCGAGTATCTCGACGCGCTGGAGTCGGGCGTGGCCGACGCGCGGCGCGAGGGGCTTTCGCTCGAGCAGGCGCAGGAGAAGCTGGGCGTCGTGAGCCTCCCGGTGAGCGACTTAGGACTGATGGCGAGCGTGCAGCGTGAGAACGTGAGGCTGGCCTGGGAGGCCATGACGAAGAATTGACGCCGGGCCATCGCGTTTCCTCTTGACGACCTTCGGCTTGCGTTCTTGCTCCGAGCGGCCGCGGCGGCGTCAGGTGCATGCCAACGCGCGCACATGGCCGCTGGCGCGCTCTCTCCCCACGTGACGACAACGAACTCGCAACGCACCCAGTTTCGCGCCCTGCGCGGCCCTGCGAGCGCCGAAAGTGCTCATGGTACAAAGGACGCGCCCCGCAGCCCCCGAGGCCACGACCCGCCCCCGTGGAGACTCGGAGATGAACCTCCGCTCGCTTTCGCACCTGAGCAATCAGGAACTGCTGCGCAGTCTCGCCGCCATCGTCGCCCGGGATCGCGGCACAACCGCCGAGATGCTGGCGCACATCGCCGAGGTCGACGACCGTCGCCTCTACGCGCAGGAGGGCTTCCCGTCGATGTTCGCCTACTGCGTCCAGGTGCTGCACATGTCCGAGGACACGGCCTTCAAGCGCATCCGCGCCGCGCGCACGGCCCGGCAGTTCCCCGCGATCTTCGAG
>VBOS01000368.1 GCA_005893185.1 Candidatus Eiseniibacteriota bacterium | reverse complement strand
CGAGAGATCGCGCAGCGGATAGAACGGCGGGATCGCGAGGATGCTGTCCAGCAGCCCGAACAGCGCGCCCCCGATGACCGGAACGTTCTTCGTGCGCGACAAGAACTCGTACGAAGAGGTGAGCCGCCGCCAGAAGCGCACCTCGTCGGGGTCTGTGACATCGGGGCTGCCGGCCGTGAGGATGCCGCCCTCGGCAAGATGCGACAGTCCGTGCGCCGCGCGCTGGTGCCCGAAGCCCATGTCGGCCGAGACGATCCACGCGCGGAGGCGCTCGATGCCCATGGTCATGGCGCTGCGCCGTCCATGGGCGCACCCCGCCCGCGCCCCTTCTCCGGTCGGAACTCCCGAGCCGTCTCAAGGCACATCGCGGGTCCGGAAGCGCGCCCACGCCAGCGCGAGGCTCGCAGCCAGCACGCTGCCGAGCACTACGGCAGGCTTCGCGATGCCGAGCCCACGCACCAGGATGTCGTTCGGCGGGAAGTACTCGTGCAGCGTCCAGGGCCTTATGAACGCGGCCTTGTTCCACAGCCGGCCGATCGCCTCGCCGAAATACGAGATCAGGACGATCAGAAATCCGCCGCTCGCGACCCTCCCGCCCTCTCGTCCGAAGGCCGAGAGCAGCAGCGTGATCCCGAAGACGGCGCCTTGAAGCAGGGAATAGGCGAGCGCGAGCCGCAGGAGCGGCCCTGGGCCAAAGCGCTCGATCTCGAACACGCCCTGCCCGATCACGGTGCCGAGGACGCCCGCCGCGCTCAAGGAGGCGATCGCGGCGAGCGCGAAGACGACGTGCGCCGCGAAATAGGCGCCGCGCGAGAGGGGCTGGCTCATCAGCAGCTCGATGGCGCCGGTCTCCGACTCGCCTGCGACCGCGCGCGTCGCGAGCACGATCGCCACCGCCGATCCGAGCGCGTGGGTGACGGGGTGGCTCCAGCCGAAGGCGAGTAGCCCGCGGGGCGTGAACCCGCCGAAGAGCTGGGAGGAGACGATCTCCTGCATCAGGGGCGGCAGGGAATGAACCAATGTCTCGAGCGCCCCCGATACGTCCACCGACCCGACCGCTGCGCAGATCAGGAGCTGAAACGCGGCCAGCAGCACGGCGCTCGCGATCAGGAACGGGGCGTGGCGCACGGCGATGTGCTGGAGGAGGCTAATCGCCGGCATCGCGACCGCCGGCGAAGTAGTGGAAGAAGATGTCCTCGAGCTGGGGCTCGGGGAGCACGAGCCGCTCGATCTCGTGCCGGGCGAGCAGGCGCAGCAGCGGGTTCACGTCGCCCCGCACGTGCAGCGTGGCATCGAGTCCGGCGAGCTCGCATCCGGCGACGCCGGGCGTATCCGCGAGCGTGGGCGGCGGTGCGCCGCGGAAGCGCACCCGAACGCGGCGCACCATGCGGCCGCGCAGCACATCGACCGACTCGAGCGCGAGCAGCCGGCCGGCGCCGAGCACAGCGACCCGCCCGCACACCGCCTCGACCTCCGAGAGCACGTGCGATGAGAAGAGCACGGCGGCGCCGTGCTGCGCGCGCTCGACCACGAGGTCGCGGAACGCCATCTGGACCAGCGGATCGAGCCCGGTGGTGGGTTCGTCGAGCAGGAGCAGCCGTGGATCGTGCTGCATCGCGATCACGATGCCGAGTTTCTGCCGCGTCCCGTGGGACAGGAACTTGACGCGGCGTGCCAGGTCGCGCGGGTCGAGCGCGAGCGCATCGAGCAGCCGCGCGCGCAGCACAGGCGGCTGCGCGGGTCGGAAACGCGCGAACAGGTCGAGCAGCGCGCTCCCGGTCATGCCGCCGTAGAGCTTGAGGTCGCCGGGCAGGTAGCCGACGGAAGCACGGGCGGCGGCGGCGCGCGCGGGCCGGTCGAGCATGCGCGCTTCGCCTGCGTCCGCGCGCACCAGCCCGGCGAGGATGCGGAGCGTCGTGGTCTTCCCCGCTCCGTTGGGTCCGAGGTAGCCGAAGATCTCGCCCGGCGCGACCGAAAAGCTCACCTGCTCGAGCGCCCGAACGGCGCCGTAACGCTTCGTGAGCCCCGCCACATCGAGTGCGACCATCGGCCGCAGCGTAGCGCTCACCCCAGCGAGATGCACGCGCCCGCTGCGAGCGCCAGCGCCAGCCCCAGGCGCTGCGAGACGCTCCAGCGCTCGCCGAGGGTCGCGCGCGCGAGGAGCACGGTGGTCGCGGGGGCGAGCGACACGCTCGCAGCAACCAGCGCCATCGGCGCCCCCCGCACGGCGAGGAAGTAGGCGACGTTGGCCGCCGAATCGAGCGCGCCCGCCGTGAATGCCACGCGCGACGCGCCCGCGGGCGGGCGGAGCGGGAGGCGCATGGCGAGCGCGACGAGCGACAGCGCGGCGATCGCGACGCAGCGCGCGAGCACCAGCGGGAGGAATCCCGCGCGGGAAGATATGCGCGCGACGAAGACCAGGAACCACCCGACGACGAGCCCGGTCAGGATCGCGACCAGCACGGTGCGTTGCAAGTTGGCCCGGGTGTGCGCTCCCTCGGCGGCGTCGGTCCGGGTGAGCGGCGGGATCGAGATCACGGCGAGCGCCACCCCGGTCCAAGCGAGCGCCGTGGGGCGCTCTCCCAGCAGCACGCCCACCAGGACCGGCACGCTGATCCCCACGACGCAGAAGATCGGCGATGCCACGCTCACCGGCCCGAGGGCGAGCGAGTAGTAGATGAGCGACGCGCCGGCGGCGCCGCACGCGCCGGCCGCGGCGGCCCAGGCCGGAGAACCAGGTGACGATCAGCGCCGGCGCGCGCTTCGCTGCGACCCCGCCCGCGAAATCGGACGAGCCGTAGAGCACAGAAGATAGCGCAGCTACGAAGTAGGCGGGGCTCATGGCCCGGAGCGCGACGCGGGCCCCGGGCCCCGAGCGATGCCAAACGCGCGGGCGCGAACGCAGGTCGGCCGGGAGCTCCGGCCGGCGCCGCTCACGGATCCACGCGCGACCAGCGCTCGCCCTCGCGCGTGGCGTGGCGCTCGGCCTCGAGCTTCAGCAGATGCGCGAGCAGCGAACGCTCGGCGTAGCCCCACAGCTCGCGCGGCGTGTCGGCGTAAGCGCGCTCGACCAGCGTGGAGAGCGTCGCGGGCTCCCGCGAGAGGGCCGCGCCGGTGCGAGATGAGCCAGCGGATGCGCCGCTTCGCCCCGCCCTGCGGCGAGCCGTGCCCGGGGAAGATCGAATCGACCGGCTCCCGCAGCAGGCGCTCGAGCGACGCGATGTATGCGCTCATGTCGCCCTCGGGCGGATCGATGATCACCGTGCCCCCACCGCCCGGAATGTGGTCGCCGGTGAAGAGCGTGCCGGTTCGGGAGTGGAGAAAACACATGTGATCGCGCGTGTGGCCGGGCGTGTGGAGCGCGCGCAGGCTCCACTCCCCCACGCCGGACGCCAGCGCGATCGTCTCTCCATCCGTGAGCTTGCGGTCGATGCGCACGTGCCGCGCGTTCCCGGCGTGCCCCGCGACTGGGATCCGGTAGCGCGCACGCACGGCGTCGACTCCGGCGGCGTGGTCGGGATGATGATGGGTAAGGAGCACGAGCTTCAGGGTGCGGCCGTCCGCGCTCAGCGACTCGATCAGCCTGAACAGCGCTTTCAGCTCCTCGGGCTCATCGCTGCCGGGATCGATCAAGGCCATCTCGCGCTCACCGACGAGAAACGCGTTGGTGTGCGTGGCCGGCGGGAGCGGCCGTGTCTTCATGGGGTGGAGCAAGATGCCCCACTTGAGCTCGATGCGACGCGCCGGCTCGCCGGCCTCGAGCGGAGCGCGTGCGAGCCGCTCGGCCAGCGATTCCTCGCCCGCTTCGAGCGCGCGCAGCGTGTAGAGGATGGGCGCCGCGAACGTGGCGGCGCCCTGCCGCCAGCCCTCGATGGCCGCGCCGGGCGTCACCCACTCGCCGGAGGCCAGCTCGCCCTCGATGATGCTCGGCTCCTCCCCCGCGCCCGGACGCGCGAGGAAGAACGAGGTGTCGAAGCGCTGGCTCGCGAACGGCGGCGTGGTCCAGCGTCCGGCGAAGACGAGGGCCTCCGCTCGAAAGCGCCAGCCGTGCACCCGCGCCAGCTCGGCGAAGTTCACCTCGCCCGCGAGGAGGCGGCGGCGCGCCTCGGCAAGCGCATCCCGCACCGGCGCAGCCGAGGCGTCGAGCGCGAGCAGCACGCCCGCCTCCTCGAACGCCTCGCGCACGGCGCATGCCCGGAGGATGCGGTCCTCCTCCGATTCGGCCCCGGCCATCGCGATCTCGCGATCCTCCGGCGCCACCTTGCCGCCGAGGAAGGCCTGGAAGCCGGGCATGTAGCCGACGGCTTCGCTGCGCTTCACCCAGAAAGTCTCGAGCGCGCGCCCGCCGCCGCGCAGCAGGACGATCGCGGCCGAGTCGCGCAGGCGGGTCTCGGGCGGGCTCATCGCGCACCGAGCCTGGCAAGGGGGAGGACCATGCCCGCCAGCATCCCACGGGACACCCGATGGTTGCGAGCGGGGGCGACCGACCTGCACTGCGACCGGTTGGTCGGCCCCGGAGGCCGAAGCCGAGCCGCCGGAAAGAGAGCGCGCGGCCGCCGGTTCGGCCCATCATCCGTAGCGACCCTCGATGTACTCGGCGGTGCGGGCATCCCTCGGCGCCAGGAAGAGGTCAGAGGTGGGGCTGTGCTCCACCACCTCGCCGAGCAGCATGAAGATGCATTCCTCGCTGGCGCGGCGGGCCTGCGCCATGTTGTGGGTCACGACCAGGATCGTGTAGCGGCCGCGCAGCGCCCACATCAGCTCCTCGATCGCCCGCGTGCCCTCGATATCCAGCGCCGAGCACGGCTCGTCCATCAGGATGACATCGGGCTTGAGCGGCAAGAGCCGTGCGATGCACAGCTTCTGCTGCTGCTCGAGCTGGAGGCTCGTCGCCTTCATCGTCAGGCGATCCTTGAGATCATGCCACAGCCCCACTTCCCCGAGCGCCCGCTCCACCGCCTCGTCCATGTCCTTCTTCTTGGGCGCGCCGCGTTCCCCGTGAAGGCGCATGCCGAACACGACGTTCTCGTACACCGACAGCGGCAGCGGGTTCGGCCGCTGGAACACCATGCCGACCGACTTCCGCAGCGCGACCAGCGACACGTCGGCATCGTAGATGTTCTTTCCCAGCACGCGGATCTCGCCGCGGGTCGTCACGTAGCCGTAACGCTCGTTGACGCGATTGAAGCAGCGGAGCAGCGTCGTCTTGCCGCAGCCCGAAGGGCCGATGAGCGAGGTCACGAGACCGTTCCGGATCGACAGGGTGACGTCCTTCAGTGCCTGGAACGTCCCGTACCACAGGCAGAGGTCTCGCGTCTCGATGCTGAGGTCGCCCGGATCGCTCAACGCTCCGCCCTCAGCCGAAGATGCCATTGACGTACTCGTAGGTCTTCCGGCTGCGCGGCGTCTCCGAGAAGATCACGTCGCTCTCGTCGATCTCGATGATGTCGCCGTTCCACAGGAACATGGTGCGATCGGCGAGCCGCCGTGCCTGCTGAACGAGGTTGGTGACCAGGATGACCGTGATCTCGTGTCGCAGCTCCTTCACCACGTCCTCGATGCGCATGGTCGTCACCGGATCGATCGCGATCGAGAACTCGTCCAGGCACAGGACTTCCGGCTGGTGTGAGAGCGCCCGCGCGATCGTGAGGCGCTGCTGCTGCCCGCCTGAGAGCTTGGTGCCGAGGCCGTCGAGCCGTTCCTTCACTTCATCCCACAGCGCCGCCTGGCGGAGGCAGCGCTCGACCAGGCCGTCGAGCTCGCTCTTCGACCGGATTCCCGCGGCGCGCGGGGCGAAGGCCACGTTGTCGTAGATGGAGAGCGGCAGGCCCACCGGCATCGGCGCCACCATTCCGATCTTGCGGCGCAGGTCGTAGATGTCGGTGCGGTTGAGGCAGCGCAACATCGACGACTTGGCGGACTGAGCCGGACCGATGACCGCCAGGATCTCGTTCTGGTAGACGTCGAACGAGATCCCGTGAATCACTTCCTTGGGACCAAACGCCACGCGCAGCCCCTGGACCTCGATCTTCTTCACGCGCTCGTGTGGCGGCTCCATCACCACTTCTTTCGCGAACGGAGGTAGACGCGGAGCGCGATCGAAGTTGCGTTCACGAGCAGCGTGGTGCCGAGCAGCACAACTGCGATCGCGTACGGCAGCGCGTGCGGCACGTCCGGCACCTGCGTGGTCACGGTGTAGAGGTGCATGGAAAGCGCCATGCACTGGTCCTTGAGCCCGTAGGCGAACGGATTGCCGGCCTCGATCTTCTTGTAGAACACAGCTCCCGTGAACATGATCGGGGCCGTCTCGCCGGCGGCCCGCGACACCTGGAGGATGACGCCGGTCAGGATCCCGCTGATCGAGTTGGGCAGGACGATGCCGCGGATCGTCTGCCAGCGCGTGGCGCCCACGTTCCAGCACGCCTCTCGAAACGAGTTGGGCACCGAAGCGAGCGCCTCCTTGGTGCTGGCGATGATGACCGGCAGCGTCATGATCGCCAGGGTCAGCGAAGCGGCCAGGATCGAGCGGCCGAGATGGGCGAAGATCACGAAGGCGCCGAGGCCGAAGAGCGCGTGCACGATGCTCGGCACGCCGGCGAGGTTCACGACCGCCAAGTGAATGATGCGCGTGAGCCACGTGTCGCCCGCGTACTCGTTGAGGTAGACGGCCGTCAGCACCCCGATCGGCGCGGCCACGGCCAGCGACACTCCCACCAGCCAGATCGTGCCGAGCAGCGCCGACCACACGCCGCCCTTCCGCATCCCCGCGACCGGGTTCGTTGTGAGGAAGTCCCAGGAGAGCAGGGGGAAGGCCTGCGCCACGAGGTGAGACACGATCAGGACCAACGGCACGACGAGGACGAGGGCCATCACCCCGAAGGCCGCGCGGGCGACGCGCTCCTCGCGCCTCCGCCTTCGCACCGCCTGGGTCTCGCCGAACTTGGCCGGGCTCGGGATCACTTGCGGACGCCTTTCACCACGATGTCGGCCGTCACGTTGACGACGAACGTGATCGAGAAGAGCAGGATCCCGATCACGAACAGGACCTGGTAATGCGGCGATCCCGCCGAGGCCTCGCCCAGCTCGGCCGCGATGGTGGCGGTCAGGGTCCGCACCGGATCGAAGATGCTCTTCGGAATGTTGATGGCATGCCCGGTAGCCATCAGCACGGCCATGGTCTCGCCGATCGCGCGGCCCACGCCCAGGAGCACCGCCGCCAGGAGCCCGTTCTTGGCCGCCGGGAAGAGCACGCGGTGGACGGTTTCCCAGCGAGTTGCGCCGAGCGCCAGGGCCGCCTCGCGGAACGAGTCGGGCACGGCCTTCAGCGCGTCCTCGCCGATGCTCACGATGATCGGCACGCTCATCAGCGCGAGCAGCAGCGCGCCGTTCAGCACGTTGAGCCCGACGGGGACGCCGAAGACCCTCTGAATGAGCGGGTTCATCACCGAGATCCCGATGAAGCCCCAGACCACCGAGGGAATCGCGGCCAGCAGCTCGATGACCACCTTCAGCGTCTCGCGCGTGCGTCCGCCGCAGAACTCCGAGACGAACACGGCGGCGCCGAGCCCCAAGGGCACGGCCATCACCATGGCCAGCGTGGTGACGCTCAGGCTCCCGACGATGAGCGCGAGCACGCCGTAGCGAACGTTGCTCTCCGATGTCGGGTACCAGGCGGGGCTGAACAGGAACTGAGCAGCGAACGTTGCTCTCCGATGTCGGGTACCAGGCGGGGCTGAACAGGAACTGAGC
>VBOS01000367.1 GCA_005893185.1 Candidatus Eiseniibacteriota bacterium | reverse complement strand
AATCTGCAGCAACTCGAGCGCTGCGTGGCGTCCGCCGAGCCGGCGGTGATGGTGTGCTACACGGCGGAGCTCGACGCAGCGCTGCACCACGAGGGAACGAACGGCGCGGGCGTTCGCACCCGCCTCGGTCGCTACTCGGCGCTGCTCGAGCGGCTGGCGGCGGTGGGCGCGGCCGCGGACCGCGCTCCGTGGCTCTACCTGGTCTCGGACCACGGGATGGTGGACGTGAGCGCGACGGTGGACGTGATGGGCCGGCTCGCGCGGCTCCCGGTGCGGTGGCCGCGCGACTACCTGGCGTTCTTCGACTCCACCATGGCCCGTTTCTGGTGGCGTGGCGAGAAGGGCCGGGCGGCCGTCACGGATGCGCTGGCCGCCGAGCCGCGAGGCCGTTGGCTCGGTGACCCGGAGCTCTCCCGGCTGGGCGCGCTCTTCCCCGCGCGCGAGTACGGGGACGCGGTCTTCCTGCTCGACCCCGGCGTGCTCATGGCTCCATCGTTCATGGGGAAGCAGCCGCTCGCCGCCATGCACGGCTACGACCCTTCCCATCCCGATATGGCGGCTCTGCTGTGGTCCAACCGGCCGGTGCCGGAATCGGTCCGCCGCCTCGCCGACGTCCGCGGATTCCTCGAAGCCGAGCTCGACGCTTTGCGCGCGGAGGCGGCATGAAGGGTCGCGAGATCGCCCATAGCGTCACGCGCGGCGCCTTCTACCTGGCGATCGAGAAGGCTTCGGGGCTGCTGTCCGGCATGGCCTACTTCGCGCTGCTGCTGCGCTGGCTGGGCCCCACCAAGTACGGCATCATGACGCTCGCGCTCTCCTTCGCCAGTCTCGCGACCATGGCGACCGGGAACTTCGAGATGTTTCTCGAGCGCTACGCGGCGGAGTTCGTCGCCCACGGCCGGCTCCGCACGCTGCGTCGCGCCCACTACCTGGTTCTCGCGATCAAGCTCGGGCTCGGGCTGCTGGCGAGCGTGCCCGTGGTGTTTGCCGCTCCGTTCCTGGCCCGGCAGTTCGACGCTCCGGAGCTTGCCACCCTGCTGCCGGTCCTCACGGTGCTGGTGGTCTGCGACGGATTCTCCACCACGTCGCGCGCCACGCTCTTCGGCATCCAGCAGTTCCGCTGGGTGAGCCTGCTCGCTGTGCTCTTCCATGTCGCCAAGACGCTGCTGGTGGGGGCGCTGTGGGCATCGCGTCAGGGGCTGATGGCGCTGGCGGTCGGCATGGCCGCCCTCACAGCTCTCCAAGGCCTGGCGCTCTCCGCTGTGCCAGCTTGGATGCTGCGGCAGGCGCGCGATCCGGAGGAAGCAGGCGCGGCGGATGGGAAGCGCGGGCCGCTGATGCACTCCGTCTTCGCCTACTGCATGCCGCTGCTCGGTGCGCGCGTCACGTTCGTCTCGGGCCAGAACCTCAGCAAGATCATTCTCGGCAAACTCTTCACGACGACCGAGCTGGGCTATTTCTCGTTCGCGTTCCAGACCGTCGAGCGCTTCGTCGAGCTGGTCCACACGCTGCCCACTTCGCTCCTGCCCTCGCTCACCCACCTCGTGGCGCTCGAAGAGCGCGAGCGGCTGCATCGCGTGTTCGACCAGGCGCTGCGGCTGATCCAGGTCGCGGCCTGCACGCTTTCCCTGGGACTGTTCGTATTCGCCTCCGAGATCACCCTGCTGGTCGGGAGCCGGCTGTTCGAGCCGGCGGTGCCGCTGCTTCGCATCCTGGCGCTGGTCCCGATCGCCCGCACAGCGCAGCAGCCGCTCACCATGCTCTTCCAGGCGATGCGCGAGCCCGCCCGCGTGTTGTGGCTCGCGCTCGTCAAGTTCGGCGCCGAGTTCGGCTCGTACTTCGTGCTGCTGCCCGCCCTCGGTCTGGCCGGCGCGGCCTGGGCCAATCTGGCGGGGGCGGTCGCCTCCTACGTCGCGGCGCTGGTGCTCCTCGCGCGGATCGTGCCGGAGGGCGCGCGTGCTCGCGCGCGCTCGGCGGCGATCGCAGCGGGCCTGGCGCTGCCGGTCCTCGTCGTCTCCTCCTCGATCGCCGTCCGCCTTCCCGCGCCGTGGTCGATCGCGCTGCGGCTCGCGATGCTGCTCACAACGGTGTGGGGCGTGTTCGCGTTCGGCCTGGTGAATCGCTCGGACCTCGAGAAGCTGTCGGCCATCCCGCTCACGGTGCGCTGGATGCGGCTCATCCGCGACGCGGTGGTGGCGGCTGCCGGTCGATTGGCGAGGGCCACGCAGCCGGGACGCGCCGGATGAGCCGCTCGCCCGTGCTGGCCGTGGTTCCCGCCTACGAGGAGGAGCTGAGCCTGCCGGGCCTCCTGGACGAGCTGCGGGCGCGGGCGCCCGAGGCGGACGTCTTGGTCGTGGACGACGGGTCGCGCGACGGAACGGGCCGCGTGGCGCGCGAGCGCGGCGTCCCGGTGGTTCGCCATCCGGTGAACCTCGGCGTCGGGGCCGCGCTTCAGACCGGCTTCCGCTACGCCGTCGAGCGCGGGTACGAGGTGGGGGTGCAGATCGACGCCGACGGCCAGCACGACCCGGCGTTCCTCGGCGCCCTGCTCGAGCCCGTCCTCGCGGGGCGCTGCGACGTCGCCATCGGCTCCCGGTACGTGGCCCGCACCCTGTACCACGCGCCGTTCGCGCGCCGCATCGGCATGATGATGTTCTCGCTCGTGGTGCGGATCGCGGTCGGGCAGCGGATCGCCGACACCACATCCGGCTTCCGCGCGTACCGGCGCCCGGTGATGGAGGTGTGTCAGCACGATTTTCCACGGGACTTTCCCGACGCGCCGCTCCTGATCGGGCTCGCGCGCCGGGGATTCCGTCTGCTCGAGGTGCCGGTCGAGATGCGCGGGCGACGGGCCGGGCGATCCTTCTACACGCTGGGCAAGTCGCTCTACTATCCTTACAAGAACCTGCTGGCCTCGCTCATGGCGTGGATCCAGCGGCCCGCCTGATCGTTCCAGGCGAACCCAGGAGGTCACGATGGATTTCCTGTCCCGCACCCAGGTGGTCACCGCCTTCGGTGCCGTGGCGCTCGCGCTCTTCGTGCTCGACCTGGTGCGCAGGCGCAGGCTCTCGGAGGAGTACTCCCTGCTGTGGGTGGCGTGCACGGTGACGATCGCCGCCCTCGGCTTCTCGACCCCGCTGCTCCTCTGGCTCACGCGATTGCTCGGCATGACCGGCGCCGCTTCGGTGGCGTTCGCAGCCGGACTCGCGTTCGTCATGGCGATGCTGCTCTTCCTCTCGGTCAAGATGTCGCGGCTGTCGCGCGAGAGCCTCCTCCTCGCTCGCGAGCTCGCGCTGCTGCGTTTCGAGCTCGAGAAGGACCACCGCCTGGGGAGCGACGGGGAGGGCGCTTGAATCGGACGCTGAAGCTCGCGGCCGGGGTTCTGGTGTCGGCCGTGTGCGTGTGGTGGTCGATGCGGGACGTGCGCCTGGCGGAGGTGGGGCACGCGCTGCGGCAGGCAAACTACTTCGGGTTCGCAGCGGTGATGGCGACGACGCTCATCGGCTTCTGGATTCGCGCCGTGCGCTGGGGTTCCCTGATCCACGAGCCGCGTCCGATCCGCCCCGGGAGCCTGTTCGGCGCCACCATGATCGGATTCATGGCGAACAACGTGCTGCCGCTCCGGCTCGGGGAGTTCATCCGCCCCTGGGCGCTGGCACGCCGCGAGCGGCTCTCGAAGACCACGCTGTTCGCCACCGTGGTGGTCGAGCGGGCGATCGACATGGTGACCCTGCTCGTCATCTTCGGGATCTCGGTCCTCGTGCACCCGATCTCGAGCGCGACCGAGGCCGGGCGGATGACCCAGGCCGGCGCCACCGTGCTCGTGACGGCTTGCGCCGGGCTTACGGTGTTCGTGATCGCGTTGGAGCGCTCCGAGAAGCTGGCGCGCGCCGTGATCGATCGGCTCTCGGCGCCGTTTCCCCCGAGCCTGCGCGGGCGCGCCGTGCGGGCGCTCGAGCACTTCGTGAAGGGGCTCGGGCTCTTCCGCGACCTGCCGCGCGTGCTGTGGGTGTTCGCGCTCTCGTTCGGCATGTTCGGCGTGATCGTGATCGGCCTCGCCGCCGGGATGTGGGCGCTCGGCATCGTGGTCCCGTGGTATGCCGGGCTCGTGATGCTCGTGATCACGGCGATCGGCATCATGGTGCCCGCTGCGCCCGGCTACATCGGCACGATGAACCTGGCCTGCATCGCAGGGCTCGCGATCTTCGGCGTGGGGAAGGAGCTCGCCGTGCCCTTCTCGTGGTTCTACTGGGCCGGCCAGTGGCTGCCCGTCACCCTGCTCGGGCTCTACTACCTGCATCGCGAGGGGCTCACGCTCCGCTCCCTGGGGCGCATGCAGGAGGGTTCGGCGTGAGTCGCGCGTCCTCTTGCGGGTGATCCGGTTCGGGCCGGCGCTGCTGTGCGCGGCCGTGGCGCTCGCGATTCCGGCGCCGGCCGCGGTCCACGCGGCGCTCTTCGGTCTGGCGTTCGGAGTGGTGCCCGGCGTGCTGGCCGCCCGCCGGCTGGTCCCGGGAGCATCGCCCGCCGTGCGCGCGATGTTCGCGCTCGCGCTCTCGCCGTTCCTGGCCGCGGCCCCGGCCGCGCTGATCGTGCTTTCGGGCGTACCCGTTGCGCTCGCAGCTCGCGCGGTGGCAGCTGCCACCGCGCTGCTCGCCCTCCTCGATGGGCTGCGCCCTTCCGCTCCAGCTGCGTCCGACGTGGACGATCGCCCCGCATGTATCGCGGCTACGCTCTTCACGGCGCTTGTGCTCGGCCTGCTGGCCGGAAATCCCTTCCTGCCCCCGCGCTCGGACGGCTGGTTCCACGCCGCGGTCACGCTGCAGATCGCGGGGCGCGGGCTGCCGGTCGAGGATCCCGCGTTCGCCGGGCTCCCCCTGCTCTACTTCTGGGGCCCGGCCCTGTGGAGCGCGCTGTGGCTCGCGCTCGATCCGCGGCTCGCCGTGTGGACGCCGTGGATCGCGTTCAACCTCGCAGCGGCCTTCGCCACCCTGCTCGGAATCGTGGCGCTGGCGCGGCGCCTGGGCGCAGCACCGCGCGCCCAGGCGCTCGCGGCATCGCTCGCGGTGCTGGGCTACGCGCCGTTCGCGTGGCTCATGGTGGCGGCGCGCGCGTCGGCCGGCGAGGTGCGCGGGATTCCCGAGCTGCGCCGGCTCCTCACGCTGGGCGTCGATCCCGCCTTGCACGCGCTCGACCCCGGCGTGCTCCATGTCTCGCTGCTCTTCTTCGGCGACAAGTTCCTGGTGCTCACGCCGTTCGCGCTCGGGCTCGCGCTGTTCGCGGCGTTCGTGCTCGCCCTGCTCGAGCTGATCGAGCGCCCGGACGCGCGGGCCACGGCTGCGCTCGCAGCGGTCCTGTGCGCCACCCTCTTCACGCACACCCTGGTCGGGCTCACTTGCGCGCTGCTCGCCGGGCTCTGGTGGCTGTGGGGGCTTGCGCGCGCCACTCGCGGCGAGGAAGACGCGCGCCGTGCTTTGGTCCCGCTGGCGCTCGCGGTCGCGCTCGCGGGCCTGGTGCTC
>VBOS01000366.1 GCA_005893185.1 Candidatus Eiseniibacteriota bacterium | reverse complement strand
TCGAGAGCTTGGCGACGACGAAGACGGCTTCGATGCGATTCTCCAGATTGCAGAGCAGGACGCGTGCGCCGCGCTTCGTGAACTTGATGTGGGCCCGGATCACCCGCGAGAGAGCGAGGCTGTTCATGATCCTGACCGCTGACAGGTTGATCACCAGGCACTTCACGCCCTCGGCGTCGAGCTGATCCACCAGCGTCTCCAGCTCGTCGGTCTCGTCGCCGCCGGTCAGGTCGCCATGGGGCTTGATCACGACCGTTCCGTTGAGCCGCTTCACGTGGGTGTGCTTCAGCGCCTGCATGCCCTTCATCGCGACCTCCTCGAAGATCTCTTCTTTCCGGTCACGCCCGAATCGAGGTGAACGATTCGTCGAGCTTCTCGACCGCCTCGTCCACGTCGGCCGCGGTCGCGATCAGCGGCGGAGAGATGCGGAGCACGTTGCCGTAGAGCCCGCCCTTGCCGATCAGGAGCCCGCGCTTCTTCGTCTCCTCGAACAGCCGCGCCGTCGCCCGCGCGTTGGGCGAGCGGTCCTTTCGCGTCTCGTCCTCCACCAGCTCCACGCCCTGCATCAAGCCCATGCCGCGCACGTCGCCGATCGTGCGCGGGTACTTCGCCTTGAGCCGCTCGAGCCCGGCGCGCAGCCGCTTCCCCTGCGTCTCGGCATTGGCCCTGAGATCGTGCGACTCGATGTACTCGATCGTCGCCTTGCCCGCGACGCTCGTGACCGGATTGCCGCCGAAGGTCGAGATCGTGAGCTTGGTGAGCGAGTCGGCGATCGCGGGGGTGGCGATGCAGGCCGAGAGCGGCAGGCCGTTCGCGATCCCCTTGGCCATGGTCATGATCTCGGGCTCCACGCCGTACTGCTCGCATCCCCACCATTTGCCGCCGGTGCGGCCGAACCCGGTCTGCACCTCGTCGCAGATGAAGACACCCCCGTACTTGCGCACGATGCCGACCGCGATCTGGAAGTACTCCTTGGGCGGCGTGACGAACCCGCCCACGCCCTGGATGGGCTCGGCGAGGAAGCCCGCGATCTGTCCGGTCGTGGTGGTGCGGATCAGCTCATCGATGTCCTGCGCGCACTTCACCTCGCAGCTCGGATAGGTGAGCCCCAGCGGGCAGCGGTAGCAGTAGGGCGAGAGCGCGTGCTTGATGCCGGCGATCTGGGTAGGAACCGCGCGCCACGTCGCATGGCCCGTGAGCGATTGCGCGAGCATCGAGCGCCCCGAGTAGCCGTGCCTGAGTGCTACGATCTCGGTGCGCCCGGTGTAGACCTGCGCCATCATGACGCCGGTCTCGTCGGCCTCGGTGCCGCTCGCCGTGAAGTAGCACTTCTTGAGCTGGCCGGGGGCGATCGATGCGAGCTTCTCCGCCAGCTCGACGATCGGGATCGTCGGGAAGAGCGTGGAGACGTGACCCAGGCGGTCGATCTGGGCCTTGACGGCGGCGTTCACATCCTCGTTCGCGTGCCCCACCGAGACCGTGAGAATGCCGCCGAAGAAGTCCAGGTACTCCTTCCCGTCGAGGTCGCGCAGGCGCATTCCCTTGCCCTCCGCGAGAACCAGTGGCTCCTCGTAGTAGTTGGCGACGGCGGGAAAGAGATACTCCTTGTGTTTCTTGCGGACGTCGGCGGAGCTGAGCGCCTCCTGCGCCGGCGGGGTCTTCGGGCTCATGATGTCCTCCATGTGGCCGCCGCGAGAGAGTCGCCGCGCGCGGCACCATTGGCGCACAGCATACGCTGCGCCCGCGTGCGCGAAAAGTGCGGAATGAGCGGCGTGCGGATGGAGCGGGATGACGGGCACGTGAGCCCGCGCGCGGCTGGCACCGGAACGCCGGATTGGCCCTGGGCGCTGAGATCCCGGCCGTCGGCAGGAGCCGCACAACAGCCATTGAATCTTCAGGGTCTTCGACCTAGATTCGCCGGGTCTGGGGCCAGTTCAAACCATCTCATCGGAGGATCCATGTCACGAATTCGCGTCACCGCCAGCGTGATCGCCGCCGTCGCGATCGTGTCCGCCGCCGTCGCGTTCTCCCAATCCCCGCCCGCCGCCAAGCCGGCTGCCGCGAAGCCCGCGGCCACGAGCGCCGAAGCTGCGGCCAAGAAGATCGCGCACGGCAAGCATCTCTCCGTGGTCTCGGTGTGTGGCGATTGCCATACTCCGGGTACGCTCTTCGGCGCGCCCGATTTCTCTCGTGAGCTTTCGGGCAGCGAGCTGGGCTGGCAGGGGCCGTGGGGCACTTCCTATGCGAGGAACCTCACGCCCGACATGGAGACCGGGCTTGGCAAGTACAAGGAGGAGGACATCGTGAACGCCATCAAGGGCGGTCACCGCCTCGACGGCTCACCGATGCAGCCTCCCATGCCGTGGCAGAATTACGCCACCTTTTCCGACGCGGACCTGCACGCGATTGCGGCCTACCTCAAGAGCCTGCCGGCCGTGAAGCATGCGGTTCCGGATCGGGTCGCCCCGGGAACAGCGGCCACCGGCTCGTTCCTGACGTTCCCCGCGCCGTCGGCCTGGGACGCGCCGCGGACGCCGCCCCCGGGATCAGACGCGGGTGCCAAGAAGCCCTGAGCGGCATCGCGGCAGCCTGATGGCAACGGTGCGCGCGCTGCGCAGCGCGTGCGCCGTTGCCGTGCTGCTCTTCAAGCTGTCGCTCGCTCCGGGCGCAGCGGACGCCGCATCCCCGGAAGCGACGGCGCTCGACACGCTCGTTGCAGCCGAGCGCGCCTTCTCCGCGCTCGCGGTCGAGCGCGGGATCAAGGAGGCGTTTCTCGCCAACCTGGCTGCCGACGCCGTCGTGTTCCGCCCCGCCCCGGCGAACGGCAGGCAGGTGTGGCGCGCGCGGTCGAATCCCAAGGGAACGCTTGCGTGGGCGCCGGACTACGCGGAGATCTCAGGCGCGGGCGATCTCGGTGTGACCAGCGGGCCGTGGGAGTATGGGACCGCGCGGAATCAGGCCTCCGCCTACGGGCACTTCGTC
>VBOS01000043.1:4772-6095 GCA_005893185.1 Candidatus Eiseniibacteriota bacterium | reverse complement strand
CAGCGACAATGATCTCTTGGTCTCCACAGGATTCTGCCGCAAGTGCCAGGCCGCGAAAATCCTGCTCCTCCATATTCCTGCCGTAGGGCACGAGAACCTTTCGCCACTCGCGAGGACCGAACGGGCCATGGTCTAGCCCCTTGCCAGAGAAGACAGAGCGGTAGAGAGAGCCGAATTCCTTGTCGAAGTCTTGCTGGGAAAGTGAGCGGAGGATTGCCATCGAGATCTTCGCCCGCCTCACTCCACCTCCACCATCGCCACCGCCCACGCCGCGATGCCCAGCCCGCCGCCCACGGAATCGAGCCGCTCGTTGGTCGTGGCCTTGATCGACACCTGCCCGGTCGCGACCCGCAGCGCCTGCGCGATCTTGGCCCGCATCCGCTCGCGCTGCGGCATGAGCCGCGGCTCCTCGGCCACTACCGTGGCGTCCACGTTCACCACGCTCGCGGTCCGCTCGTAGAGCATGGCGCGGATGCGCTCCAGGAGATCGAGGCTCGAAGCGTCCTTCCACTTCGGATCGCCGGGCGGAAAGTGGGTGCCGAGGTCGCCGAGCGCGAGCGCGCCGAGAACCGCGTCGCCGATCGCGTGGCACAGGACGTCGGCGTCGCTGTGGCCCTCGAGGCCCCACACCGAATCGAACTTCACGCCGCCCAGCACCAGCGGCCGGCCCTCCTGCACGCGATGAATGTCGTATCCGATGCCTACACGCAGTGCCATCTCAGCCCCTCCATGCGCCGCGGGCCCGCCCGCCCCGCCGCTTCAGTTCCCCACCGCATGCGCGGCCAGCCAGGCTTCGGCCAGCTCGAGATCCTGCCGCGTCGTGATCTTGAAGTTGAGCGGGTCCCCGGGCGTGATGTGTACCGGATGCCCCAGGGACTCCACCAGCGCCGCGTCGTCCGTCGAGCTCCCCTTCACCGTGCGATGCGCCTCCTCCAGCCAGTCGCGCCGGAACGCCTGCGGAGTCTGCGCCCGCCACAGCCCCGCGCGCGGCACCGTCGCATCCACCGTGCTCAGCGACACGCGCTTGAGACTATCCTCGAGCGGCACCGCCGCGAGCGCCGCCCCGTGCGCGAGCGCGTCCGCGACCACGCGTGCGACCAGCTCCGGACTCACCAGCGCGCGCGCGCAGTCGTGGGCCGCGACCGTCGTGAACTCCTCGGGCAGCACGTGGAGCCCGCGCGCCACCGAATGCTGGCGCTCGCGCCCGCCTTCGGTCCACGCCACGATCTTCTCGGACGAGCATCCACTCGCCGCGAGCAGGTCCTTGAGACGAGCGACCGGACCGACGAGCACGATGCCCCCGATCGCCCGGCAGCGCTGGAG
>VBOS01000043.1:0-4630 GCA_005893185.1 Candidatus Eiseniibacteriota bacterium | reverse complement strand
TTCGCTGGATTCTCCTCGGACTCGGATTCGACGCTCGTCGACGATCCACAATCGCCCGGTGAGCGGCCCGGATTCAACCGCACGGGAGAGCTGAGCCAGAAGGTGAAACGGCCGCGTCCTCTCGCCCCGCGGCAGTCTGGTCGAGCAAATGGGCCACATCGTGCCCTGCTCCTCGTAGCACTTCTGCCGCTCGCCTTGGAAGGTTCTCGTCGAGCTTGAACCTCATGCAGCGTCGGAGCCCGGTGTTTCGATGACGCGCTCCCGCGCCAGCTCAGCCGCGTATGCCATGGCAGCCGGGATGGCCTCCGGGCGAAGGGACGGGTAGTCCCGCAAGATCTTCTCGGCTGTGCCCCCGGCGGCGAGGTTGTCGAGCACGACGGAAACCATCACGCGCGTGCCCCGGAAACAGGCAGCGCCGTGACAGACTGCCGGGTCGACCACAATGTGATCACGCCAGTTCACCTCGACCTCCATCCCGACAGACAGTAGCACTGCGCAGAACCTCAGCGGGCGAATCCCCTCGCGACGCTCACGTCACGCTCACGACGCGCGCGTTCGACATCTGCAGCAGCTCATCGGGCGTGACGCGGAACAGCGCGTTCGGATGCCCGGCGGCGGCCCAGATCTCATCGAGGCTCATGAGGTCGAGATCGAGGAAGGTCTCGAGCTGCTGGCGGTGCGCGAGCGGCGGAACGCCGCCGATCGCGTAACCGGTCTGCTCGCGAACGAAGCCGGCGGAGCCGCGCGCGAGCGGCTCGCCCACGAGAGTCGCCAGAGTCTCCTCGTTCACGCGGTTGGCGCCGCTCGTCACCACCAGGACCGGGCGCTTCGTGTGCACGGTCATGAAGATGATGGACTTGGCGATCTGGCGCACATCGCAGCCCACGGCGGCCGCGGCTTCGGCTGCGGTGCGCACCGGGTGCGACAGCTCGAATACGCGGTTCGCGAGCCCGAGTGATGCGATCGCCTCCCCGCGCCGCCCGCCCGCGCCCGTGCCCTGCTCCTCGCGCTCAGCATTCCCCTCGGCACGAGGCGCGCGCTCGACCTTCGCGCCGAGCAGCGCCTCGATCGCCTCGCGCAGCGTGGCGAGCGGCACGATCTCGATCCCCGGTACCTTCGCCTCCCCCGCCTGCACTGCCGGCACGCCGGCGCGCGCGAAGCCGAGGCGCGCCGCCTCGCGCACCCGCGACTCGACGCGCGCGACGCGCCGCACCTCGCCCGAGAGGCTGACCTCCCCGATCGCAACCGTTCGCTCGCGCAGCGGGCGGCTCGCGAACGAGGAAGCTGCGGCAAGTGCCACGCCGAGATCGGTGCCGGGCTCGTCGAGCGTGAGCCCGCCCGTGACCGTGACGAACACGTCGTGGCGCCCGAGCCGCAAGCCCACGCGGCGCTCGAGCACGGCCAGCAGCACCGCGAGGCGGCGCGGGTCGAAGCCGCTCGTGACGCGCTGGGGAGTCGCGTAAAACGACGTCGAGACCAGCGCCTGCACCTCGACCAGCAGCGGTCGCGACCCTTCGAGGCTCGCGACCACCGCCGCCCCCGGCTCGGCGCGCGAAGCTGCGCCCGGCGCGGAGGATAGAAACGCCTCGCTCGGGTTCGTCACCTCGGCGAGCCCGTGGTTCGTCATCTCGAACACGCCCAGCTCGTGCGTCGCGCCGAAGCGGTTCTTGGCGGCGCGCAGCACGCGGTAGTGCTGGTAGCGCTCGCCCTCGGGGTAGAGCACAGCGTCCACCATGTGCTCGAGCACACGCGGCCCCGCGACCGCGCCGTCCTTGGTGACGTGCCCCACCAGGAACACCGCCGCGTTCGAGCCCTTGGCGTAGTGGAGCAGCGCGAGCCCGCACTCTCGCACCTGGCTGACCGAGCCCGGCCCGCCCTCGAGCCCCGCGCGTGAGAGCGTCTGGATGGAATCCGCGACCAGCGTGACGGGCTTGAGCCGGGCGGCGGCCTCGAGCACCGCCTCGAGATCGGTCTCGCACAGCAGGTACAGGTTCGCGGGGATCTCGCCCAGCCGTTCGGCGCGCAGCCGCACCTGCTCCTCGCTCTCCTCGCCCGAGACGTAGAGCACGGGCTGGCCTCGGCTCGCGAGCGCAGCTGCCAGCTGGAGCATGAGCGTGCTCTTGCCGATCCCGGGATCGCCGCCGACCAGGATGATCGAGCCAGCCACCACGCCGCCGCCGAGCACGCGGTCCAGCTCGGCGAGCCCCGTGCTCGCGCGCTTCGCCGCCGCAACATCGACGTCCGCGAGCGGACGCGGGGCCCGCGGCGCACCTGAAGCACCGGCCGGCGCCCAGCGCGCGCGCTGCGACTTCGCGGCGGCGCCCGTCGTTGCTCCGGCGGGCGGGGCCTCGGCCGCCGTGTTCCACGCCCCGCACGAGGGGCAGCGGCCGAACCAGCGCGGCTCTTCGTTGCCGCACGCTGTGCAGAAGAAATGGGGCTTCGCCGTCTTGGGCACGGTGTCCACTCTCCGAAATCGGCACCCGCGGCGGCCTCGATGTGCGAACCGCCGCCGCGCGCCGAACTTGACCTGCTAGAAGATCTCGACCTTGAAGTACTTCTTCGGGTTGGCCTTGATGTCCGCGATCAGCGCCTTGATGTTCTGCGCCGCCTCGCTCACGTCCGTGTACAGCTTGTCGTCGTTCACCAGCTTGCCGAGCGTACCGTGCCCGCTGTCGAGCTTGCCCGTCACGCTCTGCAGCGCGCTCCGCAGCGAGTCCAGCCGCCCGGCCAGGTGATCCATCTTCTCCGCGGCCGAAGCGAAGTCGGTGAAAGCCTTGCGCAGCTCGGCCTCGCGGTCGGCGGTCAGGCGCTTCGTGGTCTGCGAGGAGGCGGAGAAGTTCTCGATCGTGGACTTGAGCATCGCGCGGTTCTCGTTCACCGACTGCTTCAGCTCCTCGCTCGTCTGGCGGAAGTTCTTGAGCGTCTTTGCCAGATCGCCGCTCTTCGACAGCACCTGCGTAACGCCGCGCAACTCGTCCGCGAGCAGCGAGACCGCGCCCATCGCCTCGCCCAGGCTCGCCGAGACCTCGGACAGCCCCTGCTCGTAGACGCCCCGGATCGTGTCGCGCGGCGTGTAGGGCTGGCCGTCCTGCTTGAGATCGACCGCGATCACCTTCTCGCCCATCAGGCCGACGTTGCGGATCGCGACGCGGCAGAGGCTGGTGAGCGTGATCTCGGCGGAGAGCGCCAGGTCGACGACGACGTGGTCGCCCACGAGCTGCATGGACTTCACCTCGCCCTTGCGGATCCCGTTCACCTGCACCTCGTCGCTGGCGCCCAGCCCGCCCGATTGAGAGAAGCTCACGGTCCACACCCGCACGCGGCGCTCGAGCGAGAACTCCTTGAGCCAGGTCACGCCCCAGATCAGAACGGCCAGCGCCACGAGCACGGTGATGCCGACCTCGATCTCGGTTCTGCGGCTCATGTCTCTCCCCGGAGGTGGCTACACCGCATGCACCGGTCCCTCGCGGCCTTCGTGCAGCATGACGATGCGATCGGCGACCTTGAACGCGCTGGCCATGTCGTGTGTCACCACGACGCTGGTGACCTTCAGCTCGCGCTGAAGCTTGATGATCAGCTCATTGATCACATCCGCGCGAACCGGATCGAGCCCGGTCGTCGGCTCATCGTACAGGATGTAGCGGGGGTCCATGGCGATCGCCCGCGCGAGCCCGACGCGTTTGCGCATGCCGCCCGAGAGCGAGGCCGGTTTCATGCCTTCCACGCCCTTGAGCCCCACCCACTCCAGGCGCTCAGCCACGCGGCGGCGGACCTCGGGCCGCGGCAGCCGCAAGTGCTCGACCAGCGCCAGGCCCACGTTCTCCCCCACCGTCATCGAGTCGAAGAGCGCTGCGCCCTGGAACAGCATGCCGAAGCGCTTGCGGATCTCGTTCAAGTCGCGCTCGGAAAGACCCACGAAGTTCACACCGTCCACCTCGATCGAGCCTTCGTCCGGCGTCATGAGGCCGATGATGTGCTTGAGGAGCACGCTCTTCCCCGTGCCGCTGCGCCCCATGATCACGATGCTCTCGCCGGTCTCGACGTCGAGGTCCACGCCGTCCAGCACCTGCTTGGCGCCCAGCTTCTTCTTGAGCCCGCGGATCCGGATCATTTCGCGAAGATGAAGCGGAAGAGGACGTTCGCGAGCACGTAGTCGCTGATCAGGATCAGCACGCAGGCCGACACCACCGCGTTCGTCGTCGCCATGCCCACGCCTTCGGCGCCGCCTTCGGTCGCGAAGCCGTGGAAGCAGCCCATGGTGCCGATGATGCCGCCGAACATCACCGCTTTCAGCAGACCCGAGACCAGATCCTTCATGTAGAAGAAGTCCTTCAGGCTCATCACGTAGGTGTGGGCGCTCACCCCGATCGACGTGATCGAGACCACGCGCGGCACGACCAGGTAACGCACGGGGTTGATCGCCATCGCCCGCAGCGCGTCGATCTGCTCTGTGACCTTCATCGTGCCGAGCTCGGCCGCGATCGACGAGCCGACCCGCCCGCCGACGATCAGGGCCGTGAGCACCGGCCCCAACTCGATGATGACGGAGCGCAGGATCACCGAGCCGATGTACTTGAGTGGCACGACCGTCGAGAACTGGTAGGCGGCCTGCACCGCCGCGACCGCGCCC
>VBOS01000365.1 GCA_005893185.1 Candidatus Eiseniibacteriota bacterium | reverse complement strand
CATCGTCCCCATTTCCCACCACCAGGATACGGCCGGCCCCATGTGCCGCACGGTGGCGGACGCTGCGACCCTGCTCGGCGCGCTCACGGGCGTGGACCCGCGCGATCCGGCCACCCGCGAAAGCGAGGGTCACGCGCTCAGCGATTACACCTCGTTCCTCGAAGCTTCGGGATTGAAGGGCGCCCGGATCGGGGTCGTGCGCAAGGACCTCACCGGGTTCCACCCGGCTTCGGACCGGATCACGGAGGACGCGATCGCGGTGATGAAAAAGGCTGGCGCCCTAATCGTGGACTCGCTCGCGATCCCCAACCTCGCGGCCGTCGGGGACCCCGAACTCACCGTGCTGCTCTACGACCTCAAGAGCGATCTCGACGCCTATCTCGGCGCGCTCGGCACGGATTCACCCGTGCATTCGCTCGCGAATGTGATCGCGTGGAACGAGACGCATCGCGCCACCGAGATGCCGTACTTCCAGCAGGAACTCTTCGTCCGCGCCCAGGCCACCGGTGGAGCGACCGACACGACCTATACGCGGGCGCTGGCCAGGTGCCACGAGATGGCGGGGGCCATCGACTCGCTCATGGATGCAAAGAAGCTCGACGCTCTCTTCGCGCCCACCGACGGTCCTCCGTGGATGATCGATCTCGTGGACGGCGATCACTACCTCGGCGGCTCCTCAACGGCGGCAGCCGTGGCCGGTTATCCGCACATCACCGTTCCCGGTGGCTACGCATTCGGGCTCCCGATCGGCGTGTCATTCTTCGGGCGGGCATGGTCGGAGGGAAAGATCATACGCATCGCGTATGCGTTCGAGCAGGCGACGAAGCACAGGCGACCGCCAGCGTTCCGCGCGACGGCAGATCTTTCGGGGACACCGTAGCGACCCGTCGCCCGGTCAGGCTCGGAGGACGCCGACCGCAGTCAGTCACGTGTCCCGCCGGCGGGGACGCCAGCTCCATTTCCTACGCGCTGAATTGCCTGAGGTGATGGTCGAGATGCCTGGCGTGCAGACAGCTCCACTCACGACCCGACAGCGCACCGAACACAGAGCGCGCCCAAGTGCCTTCTTCGAGTTTTCGGGCGGTGAAACGGTCGATGAGCTCGAGGCACTGCGTTCGCTCGGCCTCGAACGCGCGCGGACCCTCCGCCTTGTATTCCGGCGCCGTGGGAGCGCCGTGCGGCCAGGGCAGATGGAATAGCATGAGCTTCAGGATCGGGACGGGGAATGGTGGGAGACGCTGGACCACTTGCATGTCGCCGAGCGAGGTACTGAGCACTTGGTTGCAGTGCCAGAGCATCTGATCCACTGACATCTTGCCCCAGCGATGATGGGCGGTCGGGGACAATGCCTGAATTCGACTGCGGATCGAGTGGCCGACGGTGGGGTCGTGAAGAAGCAGCATATTTTCCAGTGCTCCAAGGCTTACTTCCCGAAACGGCAGGGGGTCAGAACTCTCGTGGAAATGGCGCGCGCCCACCGCGACCCCACGACCAGCCGGCAAGTCTACGTCGCGTGAGGTGAGCTTACCACCAGGAATGGGTCCGGACACTCGCCGCGGCCGAGCGTTTTACGCCCGCCGGCCCCCTCGCGTATCGTCAGCCCTCGCATGACGAGCTCCCTCATGATCTCGGTCGCGGGCGTGCGCGGCGTGGTGGGCGATTCGCTCACGCCTACGGTGCTCATTCGCTTCGCAGAGGCGTTCGCGCGCGGGCTCGAGCCGGGGCCGGTCGTGGTGGGGCGCGACGCGCGGCGCTCGGGCGTCATGGTGCAGCGCGCGGTGGCGGCGGGCCTGCTCGCGGCGGGGCGCGACGTCGTGAACCTGGGGCTCGCCACCACGCCCACCACGCAGCTCGCGGTCGAGCACATGCAGGCGGCGGGCGGCATCATCCTCACGGCCAGCCACAATCCGGCGCCGTGGAACGCACTCAAGTTCCTCTCGCCGCTCGGCGAGTTCCTCGACGAAGCGGCTGGCAGGGCGCTGCGCGAGCGCATGGAAGCATCGCATCCGCGCTGGGTGACCCACGAGCAGCTCGGAACGGAGCGCGAGGAGAGCGCAGCGCTCGAGTGGCACATCACACGCGTGTTCGGTCTCGATTGCATCGATCCCGAGCGCATCCGCCGGCGCAAGCTGCGCGTTGCCGTCGACGGCTGCGCGAGCGTCGGCGGCGTCGCAATTCCGCGCCTGCTCGAAGAGTTGGGCGCGAGCGTCATCGAAGTGGACTGCCAGCCGAACGGCGCGTTCACGCGCGAGCTGGAGCCGCTGCCCGAGCATCTGGGCGCGCTCTGCCGAGCTGTGATCGACAGCCAGTCGGATTTCGGCGTGGCGCTCGATCCCGACGCCGACCGCGCAGCCTTCGTAGATCACGCGGGCAATCCGCTGGGCGAGGAGTACACGCTGCCGCTCGGAGTTCAGGTTGCGCTGACGAAAACGGCCGGTCCGGTGGTGACAAACCTCTCCACGTCCCGTATAGTGGACGCGGTTTGCTCGCGATTTGGTGTGCCGCTCTACCGCGCTCCGGTAGGGGAGGCGAACGTGGTGGCCGAGATGAAGGCCCGCGGCGCGGTGGCGGGGGGCGAAGGCAACGGCGGGATGATCCTGCCCGCCGCGCACTACGGGCGCGACGGACTGGTGGCGGTGGCGCTGATCGCGCAGGCGCTTGCGACGTCGGGTAAATCGCTGCGGGAGCTGGCGGACGAGTGGCCCCACTACTCCATGATCAAGCACAAGGAGCAGCTTGCCGATGAGCCGTGGGAGGCCGCCTCGGCGCGGCTCAAGGCGCGTTTCCCGGGCCACGCGGTGGACACAGCCGACGGGCTGCGGCTCGCCCGCGACGACGAGTGGCTGCATGTGCGGGCCTCGGGCACGGAGCCAGTGGTGCGAATGATCGCGGAGTCACCGACCGTGAAGCGCACGCGGGCCCTGATCGACGATGCGCGCGAGGCGCTGAGCCCGGCGCGCGCGGGCGTGCAGCCGAAGGGACGCCGGCCGAAGAGCGCAGCGAGACGCTGAAGACGGCGCGTCCCCGGCGCGGAGCCAGGAAGGGACCTGAACATGTGTGGCATCGTCGGCTACGTCGGTCACCGCAACTGCCTTCCGATCCTGATCGAGGGCATCAAGCGCCTCGAGTACCGTGGCTACGATTCCGCAGGCGTTGCGGTCCAGAGTGACGGCGCGCTCAAGGTGGTGAAGGCCGCGGGCAAGATCCGCGAATTGGAAGCGCGGCTCGCCCGGGAGCCGCTCGCCGGCACCGCCGGCATCGCGCACACGCGTTGGGCCACGCACGGCGCCCCCACCGACGCGAACGCGCACCCGCACAGCGGCAACAACGGGCGCGTCGCGCTCGTGCACAACGGCATCATCGAGAATTACCCGGTGCTGAAGAGCGCGCTGGTCGCAGAAGGCCACTCGTTCCGCACGGAGACCGATACCGAGGTGCTCGCGCACCTGGTCGAGAAGCACTTGAAGCGTGGCCTCAAGCTCGAGCAGGCGGTGGGCGCCGCGCTGGACAGCGTGGAAGGCACGTACGGGATCGCTGTGATGTGCGCCGAGGAGCCAGGCACGGTGGTGGGCGCGCGCAAGGGCAGCCCGCTCGTGGTGGGCATCGCAGACGGCGAATACTTCCTGGCCTCGGACGTGGCCCCGATCGTGAGCCACACCCGCCAGGTCGTGTACCTCGACGACGGCGAGATGGCCGTGCTCACGCCCGAGGGGTTCCACACGGCGACCATCGGCCAGGTGCCGGTGGACAAGGCGGTGCAGGAAGTCGAGTGGGACCTGGGGAAAATCGAGAAGGGCGGCTTCCAGCACTTCATGCTGAAGGAGATCTTCGACCAGCCCGAATCGGTTCGCGACTCGATGCGCGGACGAGTGGTGGTGGAAGAGGGGCTGGCGCGCTTGGGCGGCCTCAACATGACGGCCGAGGAGATGCTCTGCATCAAGCGCATCATCCTCCTGGGCTGCGGCACATCGTGGCACGCGGCGCTGATCGGCGAGTACATGCTCGAGGAGCACGCGCGCATCCCGGTCGAGGTCGAGTACGCCTCGGAGTTCCGCTACCGCAACCCGATCGTGGACGAGGGCACGACCGTCCTCGTGATCTCCCAGTCGGGGGAGACGGCTGACACGCTGGCCGCGATGCGCGAGGCGCGCCGCAAGGGCGCCCGCGCGCTGGGCATCGTGAACGTGGTGGGATCGACGATCGCGCGCGAGTCGGACGGCGGCGTCTACATCCACGCCGGGCCGGAGATCGGCGTGGCCTCCACCAAGGCGTTCACGAGCCAGGTCACGGTGCTCGCGCTGCTCACGCTCGCGCTCGGGCGGCAACGCGCGATCTCGCGCGAGCAGGGGATCGAGATCGCGCGCGAGCTGGAGGCGATCCCGGGCAAGCTCCGCGAGATCCTGGAGAGAAGCGACGCCGTGAAGGCGATCGCCGAGAAGCACTACCAGCACGACAACTTCATCTACCTGGGGCGCGGGACCAACTTCCCGGTGGCGCTCGAGGGGGCGCTCAAGCTCAAGGAGATCTCCTACATCCACGCCGAAGGCTACCCGGCGGCGGAGATGAAGCACGGCCCCATCGCGCTGATCGACGAGAACATGCCGGTGGTGTTCATCTGCCCGCGTGACAGCGCATACGAGAAGGTGGCGAGCAACATGAGCGAGGTGCGCGCGCGTAGCGGCCGCATCATCGCGATCGCCACCGAAGGCGACCAGGAGATCCACTCCCGGGCCGACCACGTGATCGAGATCCCGAGCACGCTGCCCATGTTCCAGCCGTTGCTCTCGGTCGTGCCGCTGCAGCTCCTCGCATACCACGTGGCGGTGCTGCGCGGCTGCGACGTGGACCAGCCGCGCAACCTCGCGAAGAGCGTGACCGTCGAATGAGCGGGGCCCGCGCGTGAAGGCCGCCATCGAGGTGAGCGGGGCACCCCGGCCGGTCGGGCCCTACAGCCAGGCGCAGGTGGTGAGCCTGCCGGGCGGTGACAAGATGGTCTTCACCGCAGGTCAGGTGGCACTCGATCCGGCCACGGGCAAGCTCAGGGGTGGAACGGTCGCCGAACAGACCGAACAGGTCCTGGGCAATCTCGAGGCCGTGCTGGCGGGGGCTGGGCTCACATTCGCGGACGTGGTGAAGACCACGGTATTCCTCACCGACATGAAGGACTTCCAGGAGATGAACCAGGTCTACGCCCGGTCTTTCCCGAGCAATCCGCCGGCGCGCTCCACGTTCGCGGCCGCGGGTCTCCCGCTTGGCGCGCGCGTCGAGATCGACGCGGTGGCGGTCGGGCGTGGGCGCTGATTCGACGACCGCCCCGGCGCCGCCCGCAACGCCCCGCACCGGACGCCGCGCAGCCAACGATCGCCGCCGCATCGAGGTGCGACTTACCGCCGAGGTCGCGTGCGCGGGTTGAGCCTCGAAGCTGGGTCCGGAGGACCTGCGCACGGTGTTGGGAGGAATGGAAGGCGCGCGGCGCGACCGGCGCGTCCTGGTGGACCAATCCTCGATGGACGACGCAGGCGTCTTCGCGCACGGGCGCGGCGAAGCGCTGGTGCAAACCGTCGACTTCTTCACGCCCGTTGTGGACGACCCCTACGACTTCGGCCAGATCGCGGCGGCCAACGCGCTGTCCGACGTATACGCCATGGGCGGACGGCCGCTCACGGCGCTC
>VBOS01000364.1 GCA_005893185.1 Candidatus Eiseniibacteriota bacterium | reverse complement strand
CGCCGAGCTGTGCGCGCGCTGGCAGCGCGCCGGGCTGCGGCTTTTCTATCTCCCCGCGGCCCGCGTGCTGCACCGCGGCTCGGCCGCTGCCGGGGACGAGTACGCGCCGCTCCAGGCCTACCTGCGCTACCGGAACCGGCTGCTGCTCGCGCGCAAGACGCTGGGCGCGGGCGGCTGGCTGCGCTTCCTGCTCGTGGCGCTGCCGCTGCTCGTAGCGCGTGACTGCGTCCGCCAACTCCGCGCGGGGCGCGGCGCCGCCTTCCGCGCGTCGCTCGGGGGACTGTCCGCCTACTTCCGGGGTGAGCGCGGGCGCCCGGCAATGGTGCCTGAGCACCCGGCGCGGCCCGCGTGGGTGGTGGCCAGCCCGCGTTCCGCCCGGGCGCCGACCGGGTGAGCGCCGCTTCGCCGGCAGGATGCGACCACGTGAGCGCCGTCCCACCGACCGACCTCGATCCAATGGGCCCCGCCCCGCGACCGGACACCGACTAGATGAGCGCTATCCCGCCCGACAACGGGGGAGCCCCGCCGCCCGGCGCCGGGCGCATCCTCCGCAACACGGCATGGTCCGTGGTCTCCGAGATCGCGGCGCGTGCGCTGGGTTTCGTCGCGGTCGTCTACTTGGCTGCGCACCTCGGCGCCGACGGCTTCGGCAAGCTGGGGTTCACGCAGGCGGTGCTCGTCTACCTGTCGCTGGTATCCGAATTCGGGGTCCGCTTGCTGGGCGCCCGCACGCTCGCCCGCGACCGCGAGCGGGTCCGCGAACTCATCGCGCCGTTCCTCTGGGCGCGGTTGCTGCTCCTGCTGCTCGCGGCCGCGGCGGTCGCGGGAATCTGGCTCGCGCTTCCCAAGCCGCTCGTGGTGAAGCAGCTCATCCTCCTCTACGTGCTGAGCCTGCTCCCGGCCGCGTTCTTCCTGGACTGGGTCTACTGGGCGCTGGAGCGGATGGCGGTGCCCGCGCTGGCCGGCGTGCTGCGCTCGGCGCTCTATCTGGCGCTGATCCTGGCACTCGTGCGCGGACCGGGCGACCTGCTGGGCGTGGGCGGGGCCAACCTGGTGGCAGCGCTCGCCGCCACCGTGGCGCTGGGCGCGTGGTTCGTGCGCCGCCACGGCTGGCCGGCGCTGCGTCTGGGGAACCCGGTGCGGCTCGTCGCGCAGGCGGTGCCTCTCGGGATCAGCGCGGCCATGGTCCAGGTCTACTACAACATGGACACGTTATTCCTCGGCCTGATGCGTACCGACGCCGAGGTCGGGCGGTACACCGCCGCCTACAAGATCATCCTCGTCACCTACGCGCTGGGCGGCGCGTTCCCGCAGATGGTGTTCCCGGCGCTGGCCCGCGCGTTCCACGAGGGCGAAGCGCAGGCGCGGCAGGTGTTCGGCTTCGCACTGCGCGACATGCTGCGCTGGATCTACGCTCCCGACTACGCGCCGGCCGGGCCGGCCTTCCGCGTCCTGCTCGCCACGCTGTTCTTCATGCTCGCCGGCAACCTGTACGGGAGCACGGTGCTGGCCTGCGACCGGCAGCGCCGCTACCTCGTCGTGGTGACGGTGGGCGCTGTGCTCAACACCGCGCTCAACCTGATCCTGATTCGCCGCTACGGCATGCTGGGCGCGGCCGGAGCGACGCTGGCTACGGAGGTGGTCGTCTTCTGCGCGATGCACGCATCGCTGCCGGCGGGTTTCGGCGGCCTGCTGTCGGCGGCGGCGTGGCGGCCGGCGCTGGCGACGGCGGGTATGTGCGCGCTGATCGTGGCGCTGCGGCCGGTGAGCGCGGCGCTCGC
>VBOS01000041.1 GCA_005893185.1 Candidatus Eiseniibacteriota bacterium | reverse complement strand
GCGCGCCCTCGAGGATCAGGAACTCGAACTGCTTCCGGTCATCGTGGACCGGCGTTCCCCACTCGCGGTCGTGATATTCGATCATCCGCGGATCGTCCGACGGCCATTCGCATGTGCGCTTGTCCGGCATGCGCTTTTCTTTCCAGGTTGGGGGACGACCGGCGCTCGGCCGCCCGCATGGGGTCGCAGCCCGGACGCGCTCGCTCCTTGATTCCGGCTGCGCGGCAGCCTAACCTTTTTGGCCGCCGGACGCCGCCCATCGGGCGCCCGGCCGGCTGGCCGCAGTCCCACCCTCGTCCGGAGCGCCCTTGTCCGCCTTCCTGCTACGCGCCGCCACGATGGCCTTGCTGCTCGTCGCCGGCTCGGCGTGGATGATGCCGCGGATGTTCTACGCGCTGTTCTCGCTGTGCGCAGTTCTGCCGCTCTTCCGCCTGGTCGCCGAGCTGCGCGGGATCAAGGAGCCCGATCCCTGGAAGGTCGCGGTGCGTGTCCTGCAGTGGGCGCGGTGAGGATCGCCCGGAAGTCGAAACCAGCGGGGGGGCCCGACTGTCCCCGGGGACAGTTGACGCGCCGACCTTTTCGGGCGCCGGTGCCGGCCCCGGCCGGCCGACCCCCACCCTCCCTCGCCACGATCCCTCTGGACCGGGAGGCGATTTCGCGGTTTCATTGAAGGGTCACGGCCTGCCCGACAGCACGCTCGCTCAACGACGGGAGAACCCCATGGACTCGAGTTCTGATCGCCGCGCCCCGGCCCGCCCTTCGGCCAGTGCCGCGGGACACCCGCCTCGCCTCGCCACGCCGCTCCTTCACGCCGCCGCACTGATCGCGCTCCTCGCGCTCGCGGCACCGGCCCGCGCCTCGATCCGCCCCGCGGACCCGGCGCGTATCGCGGGGCCGACGCTGGTGGCGCCGGCCGAAGGCGCCCGTCTGGTCGAGAGTGCCGCGCACTTCGCCTTCGAGCTGCCGCGCGGCGCCTGGCACCCGACGCTCGTGATCTCGCGGCGCGAGTTCGATCCGTCGTCCTGGTCCGCGATCCCGAACGACCCCGACCTCATCGTGCGCGACGGGGCGGTCGCCCTGCTCCCGCTCGCCGACCTCCACCTCGGCGTGGACGCCGACACCCGGCTATGGTGGGCGGTCGGCACCCGCGACCGGGCCACGGGCGCGCTCCGCATGAGCGCGGTTCATTCCTTCGTTGCGCTCCGCAAGTTCGCGAACCGCATCGCCCCCTCGCCCTACCTCCCGCCGGCCCATCTCGGGACGCTGGCCGCCGAGCGCGCGGCCGGCCCCCGCGCCGCTTCCTCCGCGGGCGCCGCGCCGCACCTGCGGCTCGCTGCGGGCTACGATTTCGTGCCGACCGAGGGCGCGCCCGTGATCCCGCCCGAGCTATCGAGCGCCCGCGCACCGCGCGCGGAGGGCACGGCGGGGCTCCGCGCCTACCTGGTGCAATACGCGGCGCCGCCCGCGGAGGCCGAGCTGGCCGCGATCGCGCGCGTCGGAGGCACCGTGGTCGGGTATGTCCCGGACCAGGCGTATCTGGTGCGCATGAGCGAGGACGCCCGCGCGCGGCTCGCATCCGGGGCCGGGCCGGCATGGATCGGCGACTACGAGCCGGCCTACAAGCTCAGCCCTGCGATGGATCGTGCTGCGCCGGGCCCGATCGAGTGCATGGCCCTTCTCTTCCCCGACGCCGACCTCCCGGGCGAGCGCAATGCGCTGCGCGCGATCGGGGCGACGCTGCTGGAAGACTCGGACAACGGCATCAACAAGCTGGTGCGCTTCCGCGCTCCCGCCGCGGCCCTGCCGGCGATCGCCTCCCGCCCCGGGGTGGAGTGGGTCGAGCCCGCACCCCACTTCGAGTGCTTCAACAACAACGCGCAGTGGGTGGTGCAGACCAACATCAGCGAAAACCGCCGGGTGTGGACGATGGGGATCCGCGGCCAGGGCCAGGTCGTGATGACGAGCGACAGCGGGATCTTCACGACCCACAACATGTTCCGGCACGACGTGGGGAACACGCTCCCGATCAACGACTTCGGCGACTACCCCACGCAGCGCAAGATCATCGCCTACAAGCGGGGCTCGAACGACCCGCTCGTGACCTTCGGCGACATCTCGCAGGCGAGCTGGCACGGCACGCACACGGCGGGGACGCTGTGCGGCAACGACGACCCGATCGCGACAGACCTGCGTGACGGGATGGCAAAAGAGGCGAAGATCTACTTCATGGACATCGGAGGACCTTCGCTCGGCACCAACCTCAGCATCTTCCCCGATCTCAACGACCTCTTCCTCCCGCCCTACCTCGGCAACGCCGGCGGCGCGGCGCGCGTCTCATCGAACTCGTGGGGGGGGACGCCGTACCAGGCCTACACGCTCTCCTCGATGCAGGCCGACCAGTTCATGTGGAACCATCCCGACTTCTACATCACGTTCGCCAACGGCAACTCGGCCGCGCCCGGCACGGTGGCGACACCGGCCACCGCCAAGAACACAGCGGGTGCGGGCGGGACGGGGAACGGCGCGTCGTCGAGCACCTACTACACCACCACGAGCCGCGGCCCCACGGCGGACGGGAGGCGCAAGCCCACGTACTGCAGCCCCGGCTCCGGGCTGTCCTCATCGGCCGGACCGACGAGCGGGACGTACATCACCCTCAGCGGAACCTCGATGGCATCGCCGTCGGGAAGCGGCGCGGTCGTCCTGATGCGCCAGTACCTCACCGACGGCTGGTATCCCACGGGCGCAGCTGTGCCGGCCAACGGCTTCACGCCCTCGGCCGCCCTGCTCAAGGCGATGGCGATCAATTCCGCGGACAACGGGTTGACCGGGTACACCGTGCCCGACAACAACGTCGGCTGGGGCCGGATCGACGCCGACAACGTGCTCTACTTCACGGGGGACGCGAAGAAGCTGCTGCTCGTGGACAACACGCCGGGTCTCGCGAACGGGCAGTATCTGGACTACGCGATCAACGTGGTGGACGGCTCGGTCCCGCTCAAGGTCTCGCTGTGCTGGACGGACTATCCGGGCAGCCCGTCGGCGTCGGTCCAGCTCGTGAACAGGCCACCGGCGTGTGGACGGTGCGGGTCGCTGCGCCGACGGTGCCGATCGGGCCGCAGCCGTTCGCCCTGGTACTCACAGGCGGCGTGGGAAACGGCGCGGGCGCGCTCGCGCTCGACCGCGCCGAGTACGGCTCGAGCAGCACGATGGAGATCGAGGTGATCGACACGAACGCCGGCTCGAGCGTGAACGTGAGCGTGGCATCGAGCACCGAAGCGACGCCCGAGACCGTGACCATCTCCGGCGCGAACGGCGTCTATCAGGGCACGCTCGCGCTCACTCCGCTGCCCTCGAACAACAGCGACGGCCTGCTCACCGTTTCGAACGGCGACGTGCTGACCGCGACCTACAACGACGCGTCGCCGGCCACGACCATCACAGCCAGCGCCCGGGTCAACTTCGACACGCCTGTGATCTCGAACGTGCGCGCCACATCGCAGGGCGGCTCGGGGACGCTCGTCACATGGACCACCGATCGCAACGCCACCTCGCGCGTCTACTACGGCACGACCTCCGCCCTCGAGCTGGGCTACGTGGATGCCCCGGGCGCCGTCCTCGGCCATTCCGTGCTGCTCTCCGGCATCACCCCTGGCCAGACGTACGACTACGACGTGGAGTCGGTGAGCCTCTCGGGCAGCAGCGCGCGCGACAATCTGGGCGGCAGCCACTACCGCTTCACCGCCCAGGGGTCGGCCGACGTTCTGCTCGTGATCGACGGCGCCGAGTTCGACCGCACGGTCGCGTGGACCAACGCGCTCACGGCGAAGGGCTACACCTACGACCTTTGGACCGGCGCGATGGCACAGAGCGCGCCGCTCGGCAACCTCACGAGCGGCCTGCGCTCCTACAAGGCCGTTCTGTGGCAGGTCGGCTTCGAAACCTACCCGCCCTTCAGCGCGTCCCAGCGCGACACGCTCACCGCCTACCTCGCAAGCGGCGGAAGGCTCGCCACCATCGGCCACGACATCGGCTGGGGCCTCGCCGATCCGAGCGCGCCCGGCTACACATCGGCCGGTGCGACCTGGCTCCAGAACGTGCTTCACGTTCAGTACCTCTCCGATCCCCCCACCTTCAGCGCCGAGACCGGGGTCGTGAGCGATCCGATCTCGGGCGCGTATACCGGCGGCATCAGCTACCTCCCGTTCCGCGACGGGGGCGCAGGCGACGACATCGCGATCACCGGCTCGGGCGGATCGGGCAGCTATGTCTGGCTCGACAACGAAGGTCCGCCGGCCGACAACGGCTTCCGCTGGGAGGACTCGGCGCCGGGCGGGAGCCCCTCGACCTCGTTCTGGGGCGGGACGCCCTCGCGCCATGTCCAGATGTCCTTCGAGTTCACGCGCGCCCGGCGGTGACTGTGACCTCGCCGAACGGCGGCGAAACGCTCACCTCCAGCAGCACGAACATCACCTGGACCGAGAGCGTGGCGGGCGGCCGCAGCGTCGCGCAGCGCGTCATCGATTACTCGCTCGACGGCGGCGATTCGTGGACGCTGCTCTCGAACGCGCCCGGGACCAGCCCCTACGCCTGGGACCTGACATCGGTCCCCAACACCACGAACGGGCGCGTCCGCGTCCGGATCGTGGACGACGGCACGCCCGCGCTCAACGGCATGGATGGGAGCGACGCAGCTTTCTCGATCCAGCGCGCGGGCGGCGATTCGCAGGGGCCGGTCGTGATCGCCGGCTCGATCGCGAGCACGCCCAACCCGATCGTGCGCGGGAACCCGGCGACTCTCGCTGCCCGCGTGAGCGACCAGCTCACAGGGGGCGGGACGGTCGCCGCCGCCGAGTGGTCCTACGGCGCATCGCCCGGGTTCGGCACCGCGATGACCGGCGCATTCGGCACGACGACCGTGGACGTCTCGGCCACGATCTCCACCACCACATTCCTCACCGGGCCGCGCAAGCTCTGGGTGCGTGCGCGGGACGCCGCGGGCAACTGGGGTGCGTGGTCAGCGCTTTCGCTGCTCGTCAACGGCACGGATCCGGTCGCGGTCGGCGAGTTGCCGGCGGCCGCCTATCTTGCCCAGAGCGCGCCCAATCCGTTCGAGGCCGGCACCACGATCTCCTTCGGCCTCGCGCGCGCGGGGGATGTCTCGCTCGACATCTTCGACACGCAGGGCCGCCTGGTCCGGCGGCTCAAGCATGGCGCGCTGGCGGCCGGGAACCACATCGCAGCTTGGGACGGAGCGGATGATTCCGGCGCGGGCGTGCCTCCCGGCGTCTACTCCTGTCGGCTCGTCACGCCCGCCAGGAGCTTCGAGCGGAGGATCGTGCGTGTAAGGTGAAAGCGGCGGGGTGCTTCCGTCCGCGGGGCGGGATGCGTGCGGTCGCGACAGGCGGGCGCGGGGCGTGCTTTGCCGCGCGGCGCGTGCCTGGCCGCGCGGCGCGCCCGCTCACCTCACGATCGCGAGCCGCGCGGTGAGCGTGCTTCTCGCGCGCGTGAGCCGCACGCAGTAGAGGCCGGGCGGCAGCGGCTGCAGGGCGGCGAGGCGAACGACGTGCGCACCGGCGCCGAGCGCAGCGAGCGAGCGCGTCTCGACCGCACGCCCCGCGAGATCGATGAGCTCGAGCGTGCCGCCCTCGCCCTCCGGGAGCGCGAACGGAACATCCACCTCCGCGATCGCGAGCCAAGTCTCGCCGCGGTAGCTCCTCGCTGTGCCCTCGACGATCGCGAGCCGGTAGCCGTAGCGGTGGCCGGCACGCACGTCGCGGTCCTCGAACGTGACGAGCCCGCTGTCGTCGGCGGTCACCGCGGAGAGCGGCGTCCAATCGGTGGCCGCCTCGCGGCGCTCGACCGTAACGGACGGTCCGAGCGCGGTTCCCGCGTACCATACGAGCCGCGCGAGCCCCGGCCGGGCCTCCGCGCTCACCAGCGAGGCGAGCGTGGGCACGATGCCGCCGGCCGTGACATGCGCGGCGTAGATGTCTGCGTTCCCGTTGCGCGCGTCCTGCCACGCGATGATCGCGCCCGCCGCGCCGTCCGGGACGAGCCGCGGGGCGCGCTGATCGCCGGGCGCCACGCACACCGGGAGGCCGTCGGCCAGCCACGCCGGCTGAGGAGCGTCGCGGCCCTCCACGATGCGCTGTGCATAGACGTCCGCCTCGCCCCTGCGCGCGTCCTCCCAGCAC
>VBOS01000040.1 GCA_005893185.1 Candidatus Eiseniibacteriota bacterium | reverse complement strand
CCAGGCGGACGCCGCGCTCGACCCGGTGGTCGCGCGCCGCAAGGCGCCCGGGAGTCTGGTCGCGGGACACGCGAACGTGCTGGTGTTCCCCGATCTCGATGCGGGGAACAACGGCTACAAGCTGGTCGAGCGTCTGGGCGGGGCGCGGGCCTACGGGCCGATCCTCATGGGTCTGTCCCTCCAGGCCAACGACCTGTCGCGCGGCTGCAGCGCCGACGACGTGGTTGAAGTCTCCACGATCGCGTGCGCGCTCGCAGCCTCGGCCCGCTCGCAGCGGCCGTCCGAGCCGGGCGCGCGCGAACGACATCCGGCCACGCCCCCCGCGGGACATTGATCGATGCCGACCTACGACTACCGCTGCCGCAAGTGCGGACACCAGTTCGAGGTGTTCCACGGCATCCACGACCGAAGCGTCCAGAAGTGCCCACGCTGCGGCGGGCGCGCGCGCAAGGTGCCGGCGGGCGGCGGGGGGCTGATCTTCCGGGGCTCGGGCTTCTACATCACCGACTATCGAAGCAAGGACTACAAGGAGAAGGCCAAGCAGGAGAAGTCGGGCGACGCCAGGCCTTCCACCGGCGATTCACACTCATCGGGGGGCTCGAAGAAGGGCCCCGAAAAGTCCTGAGCCGCTCCGTCGCATCGGGCCTGATGCGCGGGCTGCTCGCGGCCGTCCGGCATGCGGCCGCGGATCGGGCCGTCGCGGAATCCGACGGGCACGAGCACGCGCTGCGCGTGGATCACGCGGTCTTCGCCGAGGGCGGCGCGCGCCTCGTCCTGCCGGCGGCGCGAACGCTGGGTGTCGCACGGGCGCGCACGGCTTTCGCGCTCATGGGCGGAGACGCGCGCGTCCCGGCAGCGGCGGGCTGGAGGCGATCTACGTGGACGGCTACGCCGCGCCCGGGCGCGTGGTGGCGTGGGCGGGCGAATCGGTGGCAGCGGCCGGCGCGATCGGCACGCTCGCCCTCGAGTGCGGCGAGCTGGAGCTGGCCGCGATCCTCGCCGGCGCGCCGCGCTTCGTGCGCGACGACGGCGTGCTCGGGATCCGGTTCATCGGATCACCCGCGACGCACGTGACAGGTCAGGACGTAGCGTTCGACATCGCGCGGCGCCTCGCGCCGGGCGGCGCGGGTCGACGGCTGGTCGAGTTCGGAGGTGCGGGCGTGACGAGCCTGTCGATCACCGATCGCATGATTCTCGCCGGCACCAGCGCCGAATGGGGGGCCGCGGCGGCTCTCTTCCCGGCGGACGACGTGACGCGCGCGTGGCTCGAGTCACGCGGCCGGCGCAGCGACTGGAGAAAGTCCGAGGCGGGTGATGGAGGAGTCGACGAGTGGCTCGAGATCGATCTCGGCCAGGTCGAGCCGCAGTTCGCCGAGCTCGGCCGCCCGGAAACTGCGCGGTCGCTCTCGGAAGGGACCGGCCCCGATGTGCGGCACGTGCACATCGGCCCGGGCGCGACCGCCGCCGAGCTTCTGAGGTTCGCCCATTGGCTCAAGGGCCGCGAGCTTCCGAGCGGGGTCACGCTCACGATCGTCCCCGGGAGTCGTGAACGCCTCGAAATTCTGGAGCGCGCGGGCGCGCTGCGGGACCTCGTTGCACAGGGTACGGCGATCGAGTCCGCGAAGCGCGCAGCGGTCGGGGAGACGGCGACGGGCATCTGCTGCGGAGCGCGGCCCGCCGACCTCGAGGCAACGCGTGTGCGATGGTGGGCGGCGAGCCTCGAGAGCTGCGCGGCGGCGGCGCGCACCGGGCGCCTCTCGGATCCACGCCGCGTGCTGCGCGCGGGCTCGCGCGCGGCCGAGCCCGAGTTCCTGGTGGGCGGCGAAGCCCGGGTGCTGGCTCCGCGAGGCGAGAACGATTCGCCGGCAACCGGGGAGGGCGCCGGGCTTCCGGCGGTTCCGATGGGGGAGGCGTTGGCCGGTCCGGCCCGCGGGCCTGTGCTGCTGCGCTGTGGCGATGGCGTGACGACCGAGCAGATCCTGCCGTGGGGCGCGCGCATCGCACCGCTGGCCGGCGACATCGGGGCCCTGCGCGCGCATGCCTTCGAATCGCTCGATCCCGACTTCTGCCGCCGGGCGCTCGCCGCCGGCGGCGGCTTCGTGGTCGCAGGTGCGGGGCTGGGCCGCGGGCCGCAAGGCCAGCAGGCCGCCCTGGTCCTGGTCGCGCTCGGGGTGCGCGCCGTGATCGCGCGATCGTGGGAGCCCGGCTTCCGCCGCCTGCTGCTGGACGCCGGATCTCTCCCGCTCACATTCGGGCGGGCCGCTGACCTGGAAGCTTTCGCGGCGGGCGACGAGGTCGAGCTGCCGACCCTGCCGCATGGGCTCGAGCCCGGCCGTCCGCTGGTGGTGCGAAACCTCACGCGCGGCAGCCAGCTCGACGTGCGTCACGAGCTGGACGCGCGCGCGGTGGCGGTCGCGAGAAGCGGCGGCCTGCTGCGCTACGCGGCCGGGCTGGGCGGAGGGGCCTGAGATGCTCGTG
>VBOS01000363.1 GCA_005893185.1 Candidatus Eiseniibacteriota bacterium | reverse complement strand
CGATGAGCTTGCTGGTCATGAGCAGCGTCCTCTTCTCCGGCTTCTCGAGCGTCGCCATCCACAGCTGGGTGGTTCCATCGGAAGGGAAGGACACGTAGACCACCCGGTCGGAATGCGGCGACACCAGGCCTCCCTCGCTCAGCACCCCCGCCGCGCTCACCGGTCGAGGCAGGCCACCGGTCGAAGGGACCATCGCGATACGAGTCTCCCCGCCCCCGACGCGGGTGTAGGAGATGAATCTCCCGTCCGGCGACCAGCACGGCTCGATCTCGTCGCCGGGCTCGATCGTCACGCGCGCGAGCCCCTGTCCGTCCCGGCCGACGCGGTAGATGTCCATCCTGCCCGCGCCCGCGCTGGCCGAGAACGCGATCTCCCGGGAATCCGGAGACCAGGCGAGAGCCTCCATTTCCTTGGCGGGCAGCAGCAGCCCCTTGAGATCGATCGTGCGCACCGGCCCGCCGGGTTGTGGCACAACGCACAGCAGCGCCTTGCCGCGCGATTCGCCGGCTGCGAGCTTCCTCGTGAACGCCACCCACCGTCCATCGGGCGATACCGCCGGGCCGTGATCGTAGTCAGGGCCCTCTGTGAGCTGCCTGCGCCCCTCATGCTTCGGGTGCCCGACGAAGATGTGGGAGATCTTCATGCTGCGGCAGAAGGCCAGCCATTCCCCGCCTGGCTCCCAGGACGGCGAGCCCGAGTCCTCTGCATCATCGGTCAGGGGAGCCGAGCGCCCGGACCTTGCGTCGTAGAGCCACACGTCACCCTGGCCCTCGTGCCGGTAGCAGTAGGCGAGCATCCGGCCGTCGGCCGACCAGGCCGGCTGGAACTTCTGGCCCTCGGGAAGGGGCAGCGCCGAAAAGGAATGGGTCTTGGGCGACCAGATGGAGATCGTGCTGGCCTGCGCCTGGTACGAGGCTGTCGAGACGACGGTGATCTCGCCGGCGGCGGGCCCGAAGACCGCGTCCTCCTCCCATACCGGCGTCTCTGCTACGAACCGGAACGGGCTGCCGGCCTCCACGATGCCCAGATCTCGATTGTCCTTGTTGAACTTCAGGAGCAGGAATGTCCGTCCGTCCGGGGAGACGGAGACGACGCGCGAGAAGGGGTCCCCGGAATCGAGGGTGCGCATCGAGCCGTCGAGCCCGACCCGGTAGATGTTGCGCCCTTCGATGCTGCGGCAGTAGATCGCGCCCCCGTCGTCCGACCAGCCCAGCGGGTAGATCGAGAGGGAATCGGGAGAAATCCGCCTGGGTTCACCGCCCTTGCGCGGAACGAGAGAAATGCGGCGCGTACTTCACGAGCCCGTCCTGCGTCAGGCGGATCTCGCGGTTTTCCGCTTCTGCGGGACTCCGGCTGGCGCATCCGGAGATCAGGGGCTGGATCGTCAGAACGATCCCGGTCGCGAGCGGCCCGGCGAGCGTCACCCCGGCCCGCCACCTCCGCCCTCGCGTTCGACGAAGAACCTCGTGCCTCATCATGGGTTTCTGCCTCCCGGATCCGAGCCCCAGCCCCCGGCACACTCTCGCCCAGCCGACAAGCGGACATGCGCTCCGTTCAGCAATTGTCATTCCCACGGTTGGCAACGATCCGACGATTGCCAGCTAACGAGTTAGACGGTTCGATCGCCGCGCATCGAGGCGCCGTTCGTCACGCATCATGACTACCGTCACCCCAAGTGGGCCGCTCGCGCCACGATCCCGCCGCTGCGCTCGAGCGCTGCGACGATCAGGCCCCGTTCGTAGCCGCGCACGGCATTCGCAAGGGGCTCCTTGGAAAGCTCGAGGCGCTTGGCCGAGCTCGAGAGAGCCTGGAGCGGCGGCAGGTCACCGAGCTCGACCAGGGCCCCCGCACCCTTGAGCAGCAGGCTCCGTTCCACCACGTTGCGGAGCTCGCGCACGTTCCCGGGCCACGGGTGCTCGAGCAGCGCCTCTTCCGCTGCCGGCGAAAAGCCGGTGACGCGGCGATTCGTTTCGCGCGCGAGCTCGGAGAGGAAGCGACGCGCGAGCGGGAGGATGTCCTCCCGCCTGTGCCGCAGCGGAGGAATCGAGAGCGTGATCACGTTCAGGCGGTAGAAGAGGTCCTCGCGGAACCGGCCGGCGCGGACGGCTGCGGCGAGGTCCGCGTTGGTGGCGGCGACGATCCGGACATCCACGTTCCGATCGCGGTTCTCCCCCACCCTGCGCACGCGGTGTTGCTCGATCACCGAGAGCAGCTTGACCTGCAGCTCCGGCGGAAGATCTGCGACCTCGTCGAGCAGGATCGTGCCGCCGTGGGCTTCCTCGAACAGTCCGGCGCGCTCGCGTCCTGCGCCTGTGAACGCCCCGCGCGCGTGTCCGAAGAGCTCGCTCTCGATCAGTCCGGCGGGGATCGCGCCGCAGTTGACCTCCACGAACGGGCCGCCGCGGCGGGCGCTTCGCCGGTGGAGAATCCGCGCGACCAGGCTCTTGCCTGTGCCGCTCTCGCCGAGCAGCAACACCGTGGCACCCGATGCCGCTGCGCTCTCCACCTGATCCGCAAGACGCCGCATCGTGGGGCTCTCGCTTTGAATCCGCGAGAGATCGGGACGGGCCGTGGTGTCGGACTCGAGCAGCTCGACGCGCTTTCCGAGACTCCTGGCCTCGGCTTCGAGCCGACGCAGGAGGGTTGCGTTCTTGATGAAGAGTGCGGCCTGAACCGCGAGCGTCGTGAGCAGCTTCTGGTCGCCGGCCGTGAATGCGTCGCCGCGCGAATTCTTCCCGAGGACGATGACGCCCAGCACCTCGGTGTTCGCGGCCAGAGGACACGCGAGGAAGGCGCGGGGCAGCTCGCCTCCTTCGAATTCCGCCCCCGGTCTCTCCACCCCACGATGCTGCAGCGCCGATTCCAGATCGTCCACGAGGAGGGGCAGCCCCTCCGCGCGGATCAGGGGGACGAGAAACCGCTCGTTGAGGAATTCAGCGACCTCGGCGCGGATACCATGGACCGCCGCCGACCGGAGCTCCGAGCCCTCCCCGCGACGGGCGAGCCAGCCTCCGTCGGCGCGGAAGATGGACACGGTCTCGCGCACCAGATAGCCGTCGAGGTCGCCCACGCCGCTCGGCCGCGCGAGGAACGCCGCCATGCTGTGCAGGAAATCCAGCTCCTCGAATGTGCCCAGGAGCTTCTCCGTGAGGTTCTGGATTCGCCGGTCGGCCTCGCCTCGATCCGGTCTCGCCATGCGTTGTGTGCTCCCCGGGACTCGGGACTGGAACGCCACGACACGGATTATGACACATGATCACGCCTCGTGACAGGGGTGCGGGACGAGGCCTACTCCAAGAACGGGGTGCCGGATCCGGAAGGAGTTGGGGTCCAGCGCCGGCGGCGGAAGGGGGGCGGCGGCGCGACGGGCCCCGCCACGCCGGCGAAAAGGTCCGGCCGGCGGAGTCGGGCAGCTACGGAACGACGACGGAGCGGACGTGGACCGAGCGCCCGCCCTGGGAGAGGCGGATGTTGTACAT